>JBIOZO010000135.1:0-4157 GCA_044871215.1 Gaiellaceae bacterium
CCTCCACCCTCGCTGCGCTCGAACACGTCAGTCCTGCCGCATCGTCGCCCAGAGCCCGTGCGCGTGCAGCCGCGCCACGTCGTGCTCGGCCTTTTCGCGGGTGCCGCTCGAGACGACGGCCTTGCCCTCGTTGTGCACCTGCAGCATCAGCTGCGTGGCCTTCGCCTTCGAGTAGCCGAAGAGCTTCTGGAAGACGAGCGTCACGTACGACATCAGGTTGATCGGGTCGTTCCAGACGATCACGATCCACGGCCGATCGCGCTCGAAGTCCTCGACCTCGCGCGGCGCCTCGACCTCGACGGGCGCTGCGGTGCTCATGCCACCCGCACCGTAGAGCCGTCGAGCTCGAAGACGAAGAAGTCGCCCGCCAGCGAGGGCGCGGCCACGTTGTAGACGGGCACGTCCCCGATCACGCCCTGAAACGCCCCGGCGTGGGCGTGACCGTGCAGCGCGAGGTCGGGATGGTGCTCGAGGATCGGGGCGGCGAGCCGGTCGGAGCCGAGAAAGGCGAAAATCCCGCGCGGCTCGCCCTCGAGCGTGCTCGCGCTCGGCGCGTAATGCAGCAGCGCGATCCGATAGTCGCAGTCCGCGATCGCCTCGAGCCCGGCCGCGAGGGCGTCGACCTCCTCGGACGTCTCGGCGTAGACCTGCCGCAGGAGCGGCTCTCCGAAGTCGGGCAGCGCGGAGTCGGGGAACCCGCCGACGAAACCCTTCGCGCCGGCGATTCCGAGCCGAGCGCCGTCGAGCTCCTGGATCGCGTGGCCGCGGTCGAGCATCTGGACACCGGCCGCCCGGAGCGCGGTCGTCAGCTCGGCAGCCTGGTTGCAGTGCCAGTCGTGATTCCCGAGCACCGCGTAGATCGGCGTCTCCACTGGCGCGCAGATCGCCGCGAGCAGCTCGCCCTGCTCGAGCTCGCCGTAGGTGGTCAGGTCGCCGGCGAGCAGGATCGCGTCGACCTCGCCCTCGACGCGGTCGAAGGCCCGCGCGATCTCGTCGCGGTTCAGCTCGTCGCAGTGCACGTCACCCGCCGCGGCGACGCGGATCGGCCTGGCCATGCGCGGATTCAACCGATTGACGCCGCGCCGCGACGGGTACGACCGCCCCGATGTCCGAGCCGAGCGCGCCCTTCGAGGAGCTGCTGGAGACGCTGAAGCACGCAGCCGCCGCGTTGCGCGAGGCCGGCGTGCCGTTCGCCCTCGGCGGCGGTCTCGCCGTCTGGGCCCGCGGCGGGCCGGAGACCGAGCACGACGTCGACCTCTTCATCCGCGCCGAGGACGCCGATCGCGCGCTCGAGGCGCTCGGCGCCGACGGCTTCCGCACCGAGGAGCCGCCCGAGGGATGGCTGGTCAAGGCCTGGCGCGGTGACGTGCTCGTCGACCTGATCTACGCACCGAGCGGCCTGCGCATCGACGACGACTTCTTCGAGCGCGCCGAGGAGCTCGAGGTGCACGCGGTGCGGATGCCGGTGATGCAGGCCGAAGACGTGCTCGCCGCGAAGCTGCTGACGCTGCGGGAGCACCAGGTCGACTACGAGCAGGTGCTCGAGATCGCGCGCACGGTGCGCGAGCAGATCGACTGGGACGAGGTGCGCGAGCGGACGAGCGAGTCGCCGTACGCCAAGGCGTTCTTCACGCTCGTCGACGAGCTGGGGGTCAGCACCTGATGCGAGTGGTCGTCGTGGGAGCGACCGGGAACGTCGGCACGAGCGTGCTCGAGGCCCTGGTCGACGAGCCGGCGGTCGACTCCGTGCTCGGCCTCGCGCGGCGGCTGCCCAAGCTCGAGCTGCCGAAGGTCGAGTGGGCGCGGGCCCATGTCGCGCGCGACGATCTCGTGCCGCATTTCCGCGGCGCCGACTGCGTCGTCCACCTCGCGTGGAAGATCCAGCCCTCGCGCGACGGCGCCGCCCTGCGGGCCACGAACGTCCACGGCTCGATGCGGGTCTTCCTCGCGGCGGCCGAGGCGGGCGTGCCGGCCCTCGTCTACGCGTCGTCGGTCGGCGCGTATTCACCCGGGCCGAAGAACCGCCGTGTCGCCGAGGACTGGCCCACCGGCGGGATCCAGTCGAGCTTCTACTCCCGGCACAAGGCCGAGGTCGAGCGCATCCTCGACCGCTTCGAGGCCGAGCGGCCGGAGACGCGCGTCGTGCGGCTGCGCCCCGGCCTGATCTTCAAGCGCGAGGCCGCGACGGGAATCCGCCGGCTGTTCGCCGGGCCGTTCCTCCCGAGCCCGCTCCTGCACCCGCGGCTGCTGCCGCTCGTGCCCGACCTCCCGCGGCTGCGCTTCCAGGCCGTGCACTCGAAGGACGTAGGCGACGCGTACCGGCTGGCGGTCGTCGGCGACGTGCGCGGCGCGTTCAACATCGCCGCTGAGCCGGAGCTCGACCCGCAGGAGCTGGCGCGGATCCTCGGCGCGCGGCGCGTTCGCGTCCCCGAGAGTCTTGCGCGCGCGGCCACGACGCTCAGCTGGCGGCTCCGCCTGCAGCCGACGCCGCCCGGCTGGCTCGACCTCGCCCTCAACGTCCCGCTGCTCGACGTCACCCGCGCGCGCGAGGAGCTCGGCTGGGCGCCGCGGCGCAGCGCCGGCGAGGCGCTGCTCGAACTGCTCGCGGGGATCCGGCAGGGCGCCGGAGCGCCGACGCCCCCGCTCGATCCGGCGACGAGCGGCCCCGCACGGGTTCGCGAGCTCGCCGGCGGCATCGGGGCCCGCGACTGATGGGCACCGCGATCTTCGTCCTCCTCTGGTGGATCGCGCTGTTCGGCTGGTGGGTCCTGCTCGTCGGGACGAACGCCGGCCTCGAGCTGCTGGCCGGGGCGTGCGCGGCCACGCTCGCAACCGCCCTCGCCGTGGCGCTACGCCGCGGAGGGCTGCTGGACTACCGGTTCCGCGCGAGCTGGCTTGCGACGGTGCTGAAGGTTCCGTGGCGCGTCCTCTACGAGTGCGGCGTCGTCTTCGGCGCGCTCGCCATGCACCTCGCCGGCCAGCGACGCCTGAGCAGCCGCTACCGCGCGTTCGACTTCCCCGCCGGCGGCAACGACCCGGAGTCGCGCGGGCGCCGCGCGGTGGCCGCGGCGGCGGACTCGATCAGCCCGAACACCATGCCGGTCGACATCGACCCCGAGCACGGCGTGGCGCTCCGGCACGAGCTCGACCCGCGACGCAGCTCGAACTCGATGCCGTGAACGTCTGGCTCGTCGCGGCGACGGTCCTGCTGGTCGGCCTGATCCCCTGTGGATGGGTGCTCCTGCGCGGGCAGGTGCTCGACGCGCTGGTCGCGTTGCAGCTGACAAGCACGCTCGCCACCGTTGTGCTCGTTCTGCTGGCCGAGGGCTTTCATCGCTCTTCCTACTTCACCGTCCCGCTCCTGCTCGCGGCGCTCAGCTTCGTCGGTGCCCTCGTGTTCGTCCGCTTCCTCGGAGAGCGATGGCTGTGATCGTCCACGCCCTCGTCTGGCTCGGCGTCGCGGTCGAGCTGGCCTGTTGTGTCGGTCTCGTCGCCCCCCGCAGCGCGATCGACCGCCTGCACTTCGCGTCGGCGGCGACGGTTCTGGGCCCTGTGCTGGTGGCGGCCGCCGTCTGCGTGCAGGAAGGCGTCTTCACCACGAACGGGCTGAACTCGATCGCGATTGCGCTGTTGCTGGCGCTCCTCGGCGGCGCGCTCGGCGTCGCCACGGCGCGGACGATCCGCCTGCGCGAGCGCGGGTCGCTGGAGTCGACGCCCGCCGAGCGGGAGCGCGCCTCGTGATCCCGCTCCAGGTCGTCGTGATCGCGCTCGTCGCCGCGGCGGGGCTCGCAGTCGTGCTCACGCGCGACCTCGTCCGCCTCGCGATGGTCAGCAGCGTCTTCGCCGTCCTCCTGGTCGTGCTGTTCCTGATCCTGCAAGCGCCGGACGTCGCGCTTTCGGAGCTCGTCGTCGGGGCCGTCGGCCTCCCCATCGTGATCGCGGTCGCCGTCGCGGTCGACCGCGGCGGATGAGTCGCTCGGTCCGCCTGTGGCTGTTCGCGCCCTCGGCGGCCGGTTTGGCGGCCCTACTCCTCTGGGGCGTCGCCGGGCTGCCGGACTTCGGCCACTACGTCGGCCCGTACGGCTACGTCCTGAACGCCGTCGCGCCTCACGAGCGTCATGTGACGAACGTCGTGACGGCGACGGTCTTCGACTATC
>JBIOZO010000136.1:0-8200 GCA_044871215.1 Gaiellaceae bacterium
GCGCAGGCGGCTCGACCGCCGGCGGGGGCTCCACTGCCGGCGGCGGCAGGAAGAGCATCGGATCGAGGTACCCCTGCGGATCCTCGACTCGGCGGACGCCGAGGTAGACGAATGGCTGACCGAGCTCGGACCCTGCGCTCGGGCCCACGGTGCCCACTACGTCGCCTTCGGCGACCGCCATCCCTTCGTCCACGTCGAAAGAACCGAGGTGCAACAGCGTGACCGAGAGTCCTTGCGCCGTCAGCAGCGACAGCGTCTTTCCGCCGGATGGGACAGTGCCGGCGAAAGTGATCGTGGCATCGACGGGCGCGCGCACCGGTGTTCCCAGTGGGGCGCCGATCGAGATGCCGCGGTGCTGACCGGGCGCCTTCGGGTTCAGCTCGTCGAAGACGTAGGACTGCAGGACCGGCCCCTCGACCGGCCATGTCCACGCTCCGGCAGCTGCGGGCCCGGCCAGCGCGAGCGCCGTGACGAGCACGAGGCATAGGCTGATGGGTCGTTGTCTGTTCTGCAAACCACGACCCAAGGTACCTGGGTCTTTCGTCGTTGTCAAATCTGCTTACAGCGAGGCGCGGTAAAGCCGGTTCCGGGAGGCGCCGGTAAGGCGCGCGACGACGTCGGCCGCCTGGCGCCGCGCCAGGCCGGCAGCGACCAGTTCGGCGACTGCGCTAGCTGCCTCGTCCTCGTCCGCGACGGGGGTCTCCGCGCCGCCGAGCACGAGTGTCACCTCGCCCCGGACCGGCTCGCCGAACCGTCCGGCGAGCTCCGAGAGCGTCCCGCGCACGACCTCCTCGTGCCGCTTGGTCAGTTCGCGGCACACCGCCGCCTGCCGGTCGGGGACCACGCGCGCGAGGACGGCCAGGGAGCGCGGCAGCCTTTGCGGCGACTCGAATGCGACAACCGGCCAGGGCCAGCGCGCCAGCTCCTCGCCGAGCGCGGCGAGCGCCCGCTCGGCGCGCGGCAGGTAGCCGACGAACTGGTAGCGCTCGCCGACGAGCCCGCTGGCGACCAGCGCCGTCCCGACGGCCGACGGCCCGGGCAGGACTGTGACCGCGACACCCGCCTCGAGCGCCGCTGCCACCAGGCGCGCCCCCGGATCGTTGACGCCCGGGAGGCCGGCATCGCTCACGAGCGCCACGCGCTCGCCCGCCGCCAGCCGCGGAACGAGCTCGGCCGTCCGCATCGCCTCGTTGTGCTCGTGGTAGGAGAGCAGCCGCGCCTCGATCCCGTGGCGGTCGAGCAGCTTGTGCGTGTGGCGCGTGTCCTCGGCGAGCACGACGTCGGCCTCCGCCAGCTCGCGCAGCACCCGCAGCGTGACGTCCTCGAGGTTCCCGATCGGGGTCGCGCAGACCGCGAGCGGCACTAGGCCACCGGGTCGAGCGCTTCGAACCCGACCATGCCCGCGCCGATCACGCCGGCCTCGGACCCGAGCTCGGCCTGGACGATCCGGACCGTGTCACGCCCGGGATCGAGTGCCTCGACCGCGACCACCTCCCGCGCAGGCCCCAGCAGCAGCTCGCCGGCCGCCCCGAAGCCGCCGCCGACGACCACGACCTCCGGCTCGAAGACGTTGACGAAGCTCGCGATCCCGGCGCCGAGGTAGCGGCCGATCCCGGCGAGCGCTTCGACGGCCTCGCTCTCGCCGGCCTCGCCGCGACGGACGAGCTCGTACGCGTTCGACTCCGCGCCGTAGAGCGAGCGCGCGACGCGGTCGGCGGCAGGCCCGGCGGCGAACGACTCCAGGTGTCCGTGGCCGCCGCAGCCGCAGGGCGGGCCGTCCGGGTCGAGCACGATGTGGCCGAGCTCGGCGCCGCTCCCGGTTGCGCCGCGGTACGGCTTGCCGTCGAGGATCAGGCCTCCGCCGACGCCGGTGCCGAGCGCGAGCATCACGACGTGCCGCGCGCCCCGCGCCGCGCCCCACTGCCACTCCGCGATCGCGGCCGCGTTGGCGTCGTTGTCGATCGCGACAGGCAGGCCATGCCGCTTCCGCATCCGGTCGCGGAGGTCGACCCCGGCCAGCGGGATGTTGACCGAGCCGAGCGCCCGCCCGGCGCGTTGGTCGATCCGCGAGGGCACGCCGAAGCCCAGCGCCTGAACGCCGGGATCGGTGCGGTGCAACTCCTCGACCATCGTGTCGAGCTGCTCCAGCAGCGCGTCCTCGGAGGATTGCTCCGTGGGCGCCTCGACCGAGGCCCCCCGTGAGGAGTCGCGCGAGACGACCGCGGCGAGGATCTTCGTCCCGCCGACGTCCACCCCGATGACCCGCGACTGCTCCAAAACCGCGCGGGTACCATACGCCGCCGGATGTCGACGCCCCGCGGAGAGAAGCCCTACCGCGTCTACCGGGGCGGGCGCACCAAGGGGCGGGTTCCGGGCGTCGGCCGGCCCGAAAAGTCGGCGAAGCGAACCTCTGCCGACGGCGACGGTCGCAGCAGGTACCGCGGCCCCGGCCCGAAGACGACCGCGCGGCGCCCGCGGCAAATCCGCTGGGCGCGCGAGTTGACGATCGCGCTCGTCCTGATCGTCGCGTTCTTCCTCGCCTGGGCGGCGCTCGGCTACCTCGTCTTCCGCAGCGGTGTCTCGGAGGCGAACAAGCGGCTCCCGCAGAACGCGCGCCGCGCGCTGGCGCCGGACCAGGGCAGCATGCTCTCCACCCCGTCGACGATTCTGCTGCTCGGCACCGACCACTCGCTTGCTGCGGCGCGGGCCGGTGACCGGCACACGGACTCGATCACGCTCCTGCGCACCGACCCGCCTCACCACCGCCTCTACTACCTCTCGATCCCCCGCGACCTCCGGGTCGAGATCCCCGGGTACGGCGGGGCGAAGATCAACACCGCCTACCAGGTCGGGGGCCCGCGCCTGGCGGCGCGAACCGTCGCGACGTACACGGGGATCCCCGTGAACCACATCGTCGTCGTCAACTTCGCCGAGTTCAAAGACCTGATCGACGCGGTCGGCGGGATCGACGTCACCGTCAAGGAGAAGATCCAGTCGAAGTTCGACTGCCCCTACGGCACCGAGGCCCGCTGCGCGCGCTGGCCCGGCTGGCGATTCTCGCCGGGCACGCAGCACATGAGCGGCCAGCGAGCCCTGATCTACTCGCGAATTCGCAAGAACGAGCTCAACCCGGGCGACAGCGACATCACCCGCGGGGAGCGGAACCAGCAGGTGCTGCAGGCGCTGATGAGCAAGCTCGCGAGCTTCTCCACCTTCATGCGACTGCCGCTGGACGGGAAGAAGCTGATGAAGCCGCTCGCCACCGACCTCTCCGCGAACGACTTCATCGGTCTCGGGTGGGCGAAGTTCCGCGCCGGCCGGACGCTGCACTGCCGGCTCGGAGGCACCTCGACGGGCGGCGACATCACGCCGAGCCAGGACAACCCGAACGTGATCCTGATGGTGCTGGGGAAATCCGCGCCGCAGCCCCCGGCGCCCTCTGGCGACTCCTATCCGCCGGGCTGCCTGATCGGCAACCAGGGTTAGGCCTCAGGCCTCGGCGGCCTTCTTCTTCTCTTCCTTCGGCTTCGCGGGCTCGCTGGACGATTCGCCGCCGGAGCCGTCCTTCGACGGCTTCTTCGAGCCGCGGCCGTAGTCGGTCGTGTAGAAGCCCGATCCCTTGAAGTGCACGGCCACCGGGTAGAGCACGCGCTCGAGCGGACCCTCCCCGCAGACCTCGCACTTCGCGGGCGCGGCGTCGCCGATCTTCTGAAAGAGCTCGAACACGTGCCCGTTCGGGCACCGGTACTCGTAGATGGGCATGCGCCCCTAAGGATAGTTGGGCGACTGGCTGCGGCCGCTCTCGCGCGCCAGCGTTTCCCGGTAGCACGGCGCATCTTCGAACGCCGCAAGGCCGGGCTGGACGGGACGCTGGGAGCGGCGCCGACGCCGCGCCGCCGCCGCGAGGGCTGCCGAGGCGCCGACCACCCCGCCGATCACGAACGAGCGGAGGCGGGCCGACTGCGACTCCCGATCCACGCGCCGATTGTACGGTTGGCATCGTGATCTGCACCTTCGGCGACGCGCTGCTCGACGTGCTCGTGCGGACGGCGGAGCCGCTTGCGCCCGGCGCCGACAGCCCCGTCAAAACGCGGCTCGAGACGGGCGGCCAGGCGGCTAACGTGGCCTCGTGGGTCGCCGAGCTCGGCTCGCCCACGCGGTGTGTCGCGAAATACGCAGGCGATGCCGCCGGCACGTTGGTGCGGAGGCTGCTGGCGGAGCGTGGTGTCGAGCTCGTCGGACCGACCGTCGACGGGACGACCGGGACGGTGGTCGCATTGGTTTCGCCGGACGGCGAGCGGACGATGGCGACCGACCGCGGCGTCTCGACGGAGCTGCGCGCCGACGAGCTTGAGCCCTCGTGGTTCGAGTGCTCCTGGCTACACGTGTCGGGCTACGCGCTCCTCGCCGAGCCGATCGCCGAGGCGGCGCTCGCCGCCGTTCGGCAGGCGAGGTCTCGCTCAGCGCAGGTGGCGGTGGATCTCTCCTCCTGGAGCGCGATCCGGGCCTACGGCCCGGAACGGTTCCGCGCGAACCTCGACGCGGCGGCGCCGGACGTCGTCTTCGCGAACGAGCCCGAGTGGGAGATGGTCGGCGGCGCCTACGCGCTGGCGGGCACGGCGGTCGTCAAGCGAGGGTCGCGCGGCGTCGAGCTGCGCACGGCCGACGGGGTCGAGGACTTCTCGCCGCTCGAGGCCGACGTCGTCGACACCACCGGCGCCGGCGACGCGCTGGCCGCCGGGTTCCTGGTCGGCGGGATCGAGCTGGGGCTTGAAGCGGCAGCTCGCTGCGTCTCCGAGCTTGGAGCCGTCCCCCTGTGACCGAACCGCTCCGGGTCGCGCCGGAAGTGCAACAAGCCCTCCACGACGGCGGCGCGGTCGTCGCGCTCGAGACTACGCTCGTCGCACACGGTTTCCCTCCCGGGGTGGGGGTGGAGGTGGGTCGGGCCGCGGAGGCGGCGGTCAGGTCCGAAGGAGCCGTGGCCGCGACGGTAGGAGTACTCGACGGCGAGGTGGTCGTCGGCGTCGGAGCCGACGAGCTCGAGCGCTTCGGCGAGGCCGGGGCCGAGGCGCGCAAGGCCGGTCCGCGCGACCTCGCGGCGTGCGTGGCGAGCGGCGAGCTCGGTGCGACCACCGTGGGAGGGACGCTCGCGGCCGCGCGCCTGGCCGGGATCCGGTTCATGGGCACCGGCGGGATCGGCGGCGTCCATCGCGGCTTCGCCGACCGTCCCGACGTCTCCGCCGACCTGGCGCAGCTGGCGCGGACGCCCGCGCTCGTCGTCTCCTCGGGGATCAAGTCGTTGCTCGACGTGCCCGCGACCGCCGAGCTGCTCGAGACCCTCGGTGTGCCGGTGCTCGGCTATCGAACCACCGAGCTACCGCTCTTCTACAGCGCCGGCGGCGGCCCGCCGGTGTCGTCCCGCGTCGACGACGCGGCCCAGGCCGCTCGCACGGCACAGGCGCACTGGCAACTGGGCGGTGCCGCGCTCCTGCTCGCGCGAGATCCCGACGACGGCGTCGACGTCGAGCCGCTCGTCCAGGAGGCGCTCGCAGCGGCCGCGACGCAGGGCATCTACGGCCAGGGCGTGACGCCGTTCGTGCTCTCGTTCCTGCACGAGCGCAGCGAGGGACGGACGCTCGAGGTGAACCGCGAGCTGATCGTCGCCAACGCGCGCCTCGCGGCGCAGGTCGCCGTCGCGGCTACTGGTTGACCGACCCGAGAAACTCGTCGATCGAGAGCGCGGTCAGCGTCTGCAGCTTGGCGCTGCCGCGGGCGCCGAGCGCCACCGACACGCGGGCGATCGTCTCGGCGTCGGGCGCCTCCACCACGTTGACGAAGTCGAACGGCCCGAGGGTCGCCCACTGGTGCACGACCTTTGCGCCGAGCTCCTCGACGTCACGGTTGACTTCCCGTAGCCGGTCGGGGTTCGCCTTCAGGGTCTGGACGCCCTGGGCGGTCAGGCTCGTGAGCATGATGTACGTCGGCATCGGGCCTCCTCGGTCGGGTGACCGATGCTAACCGGGCGGCCTGGTCGAAGTAGAGCAGCCCCGTGCCGAGGAAGAGCAGCGGCGAGATGAAGACGAGTGAGACGAACGCCGCCGAAGAACGCGCGATCTGGCTCGCCCCGAGCAGGAGCACGAAGAGCATCGTCGCGGTCAGGAACGAGACGATCACCAGCGCCGCGACCGAGCCGATCGCGTGGATGGGATCGGCTCGTGACAGCGCGAGCCCGCGACGGAGCGCCGCGATCGGGCGGAGTCCTTCGAGCAGAGCCGCGGGAACTGCGAGGCCGAACACCCCGAACCACATGACCGCGGGCAGGATCAGAAGGCTGTAGAGAAAGACGGACGGCACGAAGAGCAGGTAGCCGAGGAGGAACCCGGTCGCCAGGCGGCTTCGGCTCGGCCGTACGTCCGCCGCGAGCAGCACGCCCCCGATGTACGACGCCGTCATCAGCGCTGCGCCGATCGTGAAGACGAACAGCAGGTCCCACCAGCCGGGTATGAAGGTGAGCGCGACTGCGGTCACCGCAGGCCCGATCCCGAGCGCCAGCGAGCGCCAGAAGCGTCGTCCGTAGAGCCGGATCGACTCGGCGATCACCTGGCCGATCGGCCGCGTCTCGTGCGGCAGCGCCGGCGGGCGCGGCTCCCTGGGCTTGCCTTTCAGCACGGGGCAACCGTAGCGGGGCCGACCTCGGGCCGACCCCGCTACAGGCGTGCGACTCAGTTGCCGTTCAGGCGCTCGCGAGTGGTGACGTAGTGGTCGGAGTCACCCTCGCCCCCGGGGCGAGTCGAGCCGAAGTAGAGCGTCGTCCCGTCCCACGAGAGCGACGGTCGCGTTTCCGACGCGGGGCTGTTGACGTCCGCGCCGAGGTTGACCGGCGTCGCCCACGGCGCCGAGACGCTCGAGCGCGTCGCCGAGTAGATGTCGTTGTTCCCCGAGCGGCTGCTGAAGAAGAAGATCTCCAGGCCGTCGCGACGCAGGTTCGGCTGCCCGTCCTGCGCGCCCGTGTTCAGCTCGGCGATCGGTGCGGCCTCGCCGAACACGCCTCCGTGCGAAACGCTCTCGTACAGATCGTTGTTGCCGGAGCGTGTGCTCGAGAAGTACAGCACCGGCCCCGTCGACCGTTCGGGCAGTGGGAACGGGCTGGCCTCGTTGGCCCCGCTGTTCGGGCCGCCGTCCGAGGCGCAACCGACGTTCGAGACCGGATCCCAGCCGTCCGAGCGCAGCCTGGTCGTGTAGATGTCGTCCCCGCCGCAGCCGCCGGGCCGGTTGCTGACGAAGTAGAACTCGTGCCCGTCCCGCCCGATCGTCGGGCAGAAGTCGTTGGCGGCAGAGTTCACCGGGGGCCCGACGTTCACGGGTGCGCCCCACGGGTCGCCGGCGCTGTCGCGCGTGGCGACCCAGATGTCGATCCCGCCGTACCCGCCGAGCCTGGTCGACGCCATATAGAAGCGCTTCCCGTCACGCGAGACGAACGGGCAGCCGTCGAGCGCGGCGCCGTTGAACGACGGATCCGTCCCCGGGATGGACTCGACCCTCGTCGCCGACGACCACGCCGAGAACTCGCCTGCGGACGCCAGTGCGCCCACGGACGCGGCGAATGCCGCCAGCGTCACGAGCCCTGCCGCAAGTAGTGCTCGCTTCATGGTTCCTCCTTCGGGTGTGCCGATCACCCGACGAGCGTCTCGCGGTGCGCTGAGGTGGCCCTGAGGAGTCGCTGAGCCGCGTCAGTTGGCGGCGATGCTGAGCCAGACGCTGCCCGCGCCGGCGGAGATCGCCGTCACGTCAAGGGGCTTCGCGTGGGCGCGCTTCTTCACCAGCGGGATCAGGCCGCTCGGGTCCCCGGTGCGCGGGCTGAAGCGCATCAACGTGCCGCTCGGGACGTCGTGGCGCCAGAGTGACCCGAACCCGACGGCGAACTGGCCTTCCTCGGCCGGAAGCGCGTCGCTCTCGAGTTCGTTGTGGAGCGTCCGGGGGTTGACGCGGACCATCAGTCCATGCATTCCGTCCCACGAGCAGAGCCAGAGCCGTCCGAAGCCGAACGCGGGCCGTGAGACGAAGCCCCCGAACCTCGCCGTACTGCTCTTCCCCGTGCGGAAGTCGAGCCGGTAGACCTGCGCCCCGCTGGCGTTTGTGATCCAGACGAAGCCCCCGCCGACGGCCAGCCCCTGTCCCTCGGCACCGAGCATCCGCGGCG
>JBIOZO010000137.1:0-9949 GCA_044871215.1 Gaiellaceae bacterium
CCGCCTCCTCCACCTCCGCCACCCGTGCCGAACGCGGCGCCGAGCTTCACGGCGGGGTCGGCCCCCACCTCGGACGAGGACGACCCCGCCCAGACGCTCAACGGCTGGGCGACGAACATCTCGCCAGGGCCGCCGGGCGAATCCGGCCAGACCGTCACGTTCACCGTCAGCTCCGACAACCCGGCGCTCTTCTCGGCCCAGCCCGCGGTGTCACCGAGTGGGACGCTCACCTACACGAGCGCCGGCGACGCGAACGGCTCGGCGTCGGTCACCGTGACGGCGCACGACGACGGCGGCACGGCGGGCGGCGGCGTCGACACGAGCTCGCCGAGCACGTTCACGCTGACCGTCCGAGCAGTCAACGACCCGCCGCGCTTCACGGCCGGCCCGAACCAGAGCGTCCTCTCGGTGCTCGGAGCGCAGACCGTCCCGAACTGGGCGACCGGCATCTCGCCCGGCCCTGCGGACGAATCAGGTCAAAATGTCACCTTCTCGGTGACGAACAACAACCCGGGGCTCTTCACCGCCCAGCCCGCGATCGCCCCGAACGGGACCCTCACCTTTACTCCGGCGCTGCTCGCGATCGGCTCCGCCACGGTCACGGTGCGCGCGGTGGACGACGGCGGCACGTCGCACTCCGGCAACGACACGAGCCCGCCGCAGACCTTCGTGATCTCGATCACCTGAGGCCTCGGCCTCAGCCCGCCTGCGAGACCTCCAGGTGAGGCTCCGCCGCGGCCCCGTACGCCGTGCCGCACTCGGGGCAACGGATCCCCTCGACGCAGTGAAGGACGAACTCCCCGCAGACGAGGCATTCGAGCTGCGCGCAGCGCAGGAGCGCGTTCAGCTCCTGGTCGAGCGTGCGTGCGAGCGGCGCGACGTTCACAGCGTCCGGAAGACCCCCGTCACGACGCCCAGCACCTGCACATGCTCCGCGTAGATGGGCTCGAGCTCGTCGTTCTCGGGCTGCAGGCGGATGCGGCCGTTCTCCCGGAAGAAGCGCTTGACGGTCGCCTCGTCCGAGGTCTCGTCCTCGCCGGCGAGCGCGACCACGATCTCCCCGTCGCTGGCCGTCTGCGCCCTCCGGACGACCACCAGGTCGCCCTCGAGGATGCCCGCGTTGATCATCGAGTCGCCCTTGACGCGCAGCAGGAACTCCTCGCCGCCACGCGCGAGAGGTTCTGGCACCGCCAGGTACTCGTCGACGTTCTGGTCGGCGAGCAGCGGGCCGCCGGCGGCGATCTCGCCGAGCACCGGGAGCCGGTGGACGTCGGCGGCCTGGGCGGCAGACGGCTTCGGGTCGCGCCGCAGCTCCAGAGCACGCGGCTTGGTCGGGTCGCGCTTGATCAGCCCGGCGCGCTCCAGGTTCGCCAGGTGCGCGTGCACGGTCGACGGCGAGGCGAGCCCGACGGCCTCGCCGATCTCACGGACGGTGGGCGGGTAGCCGTGCTCGTCGACGTAGTCGGTCAGGTACTTCCAGATCTCCTGCTGTCGGCCGGTGAGCATCGAGGACACCTCGGAGTCGGTGGGTTGACGAACGTATGTTCGCCAGCCAGAGTAGATGTCCTACCGGACGCCGTCAAGCAGGCGCGCCGGGCGCCTCGACGTGCGCGAGGCCGCGGAGCGCGTAGCGGATCGACCAGGCGAGGAGCAGCAGCATCGCGGGCGCGCCCGTCAGCAGCGTGATCAGCAGGAAGCCCTCGAGACTTCCGTGCAGCAGCACCAGCAGGCGCACCGCGCTTCGGCCGAGGAAGTACGTGCCCCAGACGATCGACTCGAAGCCGTAGACGCGCTTGAACTCCTCCGACTCCCGCAGCCAGGGCGGGAACGGGTACCAGGCCTGGGCGAGCGACCCGGCCAGCGGCCGCCCCACCGCTACGGACCCGAGGAAGGCGAAGCCCCAGACTGCCGCCAGCAACGCGGGCTGCGCCAGGTAGACGGTCGTGCTGTGCGCGGCCAGTCCGACCACGGACTGCACCGCCACGAACCCGAGCGAGAGCCGCACGAGCAGTCCGTCGCGGCCGGCCCGCCGCTCGTACACATAGACGAGCACCGAGGCGGCGGCCGCGGCGACGATCCCGGCGGCGAGCCCCGCGAGCGTGAGACCGACGTAGAAGGCGCCGAGCGGAAAGAAGCCCTCGCGCAGGAACCCGGGGAGCCCCGTCATCAGGATCCCCCGGAAGCTCGGCCGGCTCAGGCGGCCTTCGTGCTCGCCCGGAGCGCTTTCAGCTGCTCCTCGCACCAGCGCACCCCCCACTCGTTGAAGTCGATCCCCCAGCGCAGGACGAGGTCGACGTAGGTCGGGTCGGGGCCGCCGGAGAGTGCTTGGATCGCCAGGAGGGCGTCCAGGTACTCCTGGTGGCCGCGCTTCCGCCCCTCGAGCAGCTGCAGCGCCTGTTCCTTCGGCAGCGCATTGGCGAAGAAGAGCCGCAGCAGCGACTCGTCACGCAGCTCGATCGTCGTCGTCGAGCCGAGCAGCCATTCGTCGAGCGCCTGCTTCCCGGCCGGCGTCAGCTCGTAGATCCGCCGGCTGCGGCCGCCGCTCGGCGAGTCCTCGCCCGTGATCAGGCCCTCGCTCTCGAGCCGCTTGAGCTCCGGGTAGATCTGGCCGTAGCTGGCAGCCCAGAAGAACCTCGTCGAGCGGTCGACGACGGTCTTGATCTCGTAGCCGGAGCGCGGCGCCAACGAGAGGAGACCGAGCACGACCGGAGTCACCGCCGTCTGCTTCATACCGCGCAAAGATATATCTAGAAGATATAATTGTCAAGCGCGGCCGGTCAGCCGCCGAGCACGCCTTCCGCCGCAGCCGACGGCTCGGGATCGCGCAGGCGCGTCATCAGGAAGGCGACGAAGAGCCCAAGCAAGGCTGCGAGGAGCGGGATCAGCAGTGCGATCTGAAGCGCGCGCGGCCGGGCCTTCGTGTTGATGTGGATGATCTCCGCCTTCACATCGGCCGGCTGTCCCGCGAGGAGCTCCTCGAGGTGCGTGTTGGTCATCACCTCGGCGTTCTTCTCGAGGCCGTCCGCGACCCGCTGCTGCTCGGTCGGCGACAGCACCTTGCTCTCGTTCGACATGTGTGTGAAGACGAGCGACAGCGAGGCGAGCATGATCGCCCCGGCGAAGGCGAGCCCGAACGAGAGACCGAACGAGCCGCCGGCCGAATTCACACCCGCGGCTTCACTGACGCGCTCCTCCTCGATCGGCGAGAGCGTGTAGTTGTTGAGCTGGGAGACGAGCAAGCCGAGCCCCGCGCCGGCGACCGCGAGCGGGAGGGCCATCGCCCAGCCGGAGTCCGCGCGTGGGACGACGAGGACGAGCGCGAGAACGCCGGCAGCCAGCAGCGCGAAACCCACGAGGATGATCCGGCTCGGGCTGCGGTCGCCGGCCTTACGCCCTGCGAGCAGCGCGACGGCGAACATCGTGAGCGACAGGGGCGCGAGCGAGAGGCCGGCCTCCATCGCGGAGTACTCCAGCACCATCTGCAGGTAGATCGGCAGCACGATCATCAGGCCGCCGAGGGCGATCTGCTGGAGCGTCTGGCCCGAGATGCCGAGGCGGAAGTACTTCGAGGCGAAGAGGCCGATGTCGAGCAGCGCGGGCTTCCCGTCTCGCTTCCGCCGCTTCAGCCACCAGACGAGCGACCCGAGCGCGACCAGGCCGACGGCGATGAGTGCGCCGACCGCCCCGCCGCCGTCCTCCCAGACGAGGATCCCGAGGACGACGCCGCCCATGCCCAGGGCGGAGAGGACCGCCCCCAGGACGTCCACGCCGCGATCACCGGTGTACGGGACGTCATGCACGAGCCTGATGCCGGAGAGCACGATCGCGATGATCACGGCCTCGCCGAGAAACGCGACGCGCCACGACAGGTAGGTCGTGACGAACCCGCCGAGCAGCGGGCCGACGGCCGCGGCGATGGCCGCCGCGGCGCCGACGAGCGCATACGCCTTCCGCTGCATCGGGCCCTCGAAGTTGCCGTGGATGAGCGACTGCATCGCCGGCAGGAGGAGCGAGGCGCCGAGGCCGCCGATGATCGCCCAAAAGATGACGATCGCGAGCAAGTCCTGCGCCAGCGTCATCGCGATCGCGCCGATCGCGTACCCGAGCAGCCCGAGCACGTAGGCGCGCTTGCGCCCGATCAGGTCGCCGACCTTGCTCGAGATCAGGATGAACGCCGCCGAGACGAGGGCCTCCAGCGCGATCGCCGACTGAACCCCGCTGGCGGTCGTGTGGAGGTCGTGCACCACTGCCGAGATCGATACGTTCATCAGCGAGGTGTCGACGACGAGCACGAACATCGCCATCGCCAGCAGGATGGCGAGCCGCTCGTTGCCGGTCGATACCTCAGAGGTCGTGGCACTCGCCTCGGTGCTCATCTCGGCGGATGATCTCCCGGGCGGGGAGACCCTGCATCACCCTGGAAGGACGAGGCCCGCCTCGGAGCGAGAACGGGCCGAAGTGCGCTGGAGAGGACTTGAACCTCCACGGGGTATTAACCCCACAAGGCCCTCAACCTTGCGCGTCTACCAATTCCGCCACCAGCGCGCGCGGGCCATTGTAGCCACGCCTTCCGCCCGGCCCTGACCGCCGTTAATCTCCGGCGCGGTGCGGGAGCTTTGCGAGCATGCCGTGGCCGCCGCACTCGGCGCCGGGGCCTCGTACGCGGATGCGCGCGTCGTCGTGCGCCGTTCGCAGGTGGTCGGGACGAGGAACGGCCGAGTGGAGCGGCTGGACGACCAGGAGACCGAGGGGATCGGCGTGCGCGTGCTCGTCGGCGGCGCCTGGGGCTTCGCCTGCGACCGCCGCCTCGACAACGAGGGCGCCGAGGCGGCCGCTCGCAAGGCGGCCGCGTTTGCGAAGGCAGCTCCCGGCGGCCACAGCCGCGAGCTCGCGGAGCTCGAGCCGGCGCGCGGCGAGTTCCGGACGCCCGCCGAGCGCGACCCGTTCGACGTCCCGGTCGCGGAGAAGGTCGAGCTCTGCCTGCGCGCCGAGCAGGCCCTCGCGAACGAGGACGTCAGGGTCACTTCGGCCTCGGTTCGCGCCCAGCGCGAGCACAAGGTGTTCGTCTCGTCGGAGGGAGCATCCGCGGAGCACCGCCTCGTCGAGTGCGGCGGCGGGATCGACGCAATGGCCGCCCGCGACGGGGTCACGCAGATCCGCAGCTACCCGAGTGCCCACGGTGGCTCCAGCTCGCAGGCCGGCTGGGAGTACGTCGAGTCGCTCGGCCTCGAGCGCGAGGCACCTCGTGTCGGCGAGCAGGCGGCCCAGCTCGTGCGCGCCGAACCGTGCCCGTCGCGCGTGACGACGGTCGTGATCGACGACGAGCAGATGGCGCTGCAGGTCCACGAGTCGGTCGGCCACCCGACCGAGCTCGACCGCGTCTACGGCACCGAGGCCGCCTATGCCGGCACGAGCTTCATCAAGCCGGGCGACCTCGGCTCTCTCCAGTACGGCTCCGAGTACATGAACATCACCGCCGACTCGACCACGCCGGGCGGTCTCGGGACGTTCGCCTTCGACGACGAAGGCGTGCCCGCAGCCCGCGAGCCGGTCGTCAGCGAAGGGATCCTGAGCGGCTTCCTGACCTCGCGTGAAACCGCGGCGCGGATCGGCTCCGGCTCGGGCGGCTCGATGCGCGCCGACAGCTGGAGCCGCATGCCGCTCGTGCGGATGACGAACCTTCACCTCGAGCCGGGCGAGGGCTCGCTCGACGAGCTGCTCGCCGGCGTGGACGAGGGGATCTTCCTGCAGACGAACAAGAGCTGGTCGATCGACGACAAGCGCCTCAACTTCCAGTTCGGCACCCAGGTCGCCTGGGAGATCAAGGGCGGGCGGCTAGGTCGGATGCTGCGCGACGCGACCTACACGGGGCAGACGCCGGTCTTCTGGGGATCACTCGACGGCGTCGCCGGCCCCGACGAGTGGCGGCTGCACGGATTGACGAACTGCGGCAAGGGCCAGCCGGGCCAGCACGCCCACGTCTCGCACGGCGCCTCGCCGGCGCGCTTCCGCAACGTCCAGGTCGGCTTCAAGGCATGAAGGCGCTCGACCTCGCCGCGCGAGCGCTGGCTGTCGCCGAGGGCGACGAGGCCCTCGCGCTTGTCCAGAGCGAGCGCTCGGGGATGGCACGCTTCGCCGGGTCCGAGGTTCACCAGCCGACGCTGATCGAGAACGAGACGGTGGAGCTGCAGGTCGTCCGCGACGGCCGTCTCGGGATCGCGACAGGGAACCGCGCCGACGACGAGGGCCTGCGCGCGCTCGCGACCAGGGCTGCCGAGGCCGCCGAGAGCGCGCCGCCCGACCCGGACTTCCCGGGGCTCACGCCCCCCGCGGAGACGCCTGCGGTCGAGGGCTTCGACGAGGAGGCCGCCGCGCTCGGCGCCGACGACCAGGCTCGCTTGGCCGCGGCCGCGATCGCGGCGTCCGAGCTCGATCTCTACGGCTTCTTCACCAGCGGCGTCACCGAGATCGCGATCGCCTCGACCGCGGGGGTCGCACTCGAGCAGGAGCTGACGGACGTCGCGACGCTCGCACTGGCAGCGGTCGAGGGCGCGTCCGGCTACGCCGAGCAGACCGGTTGGCGCGTGGCCGACGTCGACCCGGCCGAGGCGGCCGTCAACGCGGTCGAGAAGGCGAAGCTGACGCGCGGCGCAGTCGAGCTCGAGCCCGGCTCCTACCCTGCCGTGCTCGAGCCGCCGGCCTTCGCAGAGCTGCTCGCGTACTTCGCCTTCGACGCCTTCGGCGCGCTCGGGCTCGTCGAGGAGCGCAGCTACGCCTTCGACAAGCTCGGGCAGCAGGTCTTCGACGAGCGCTTCTCGCTGGCCGATGACGCGCTCGACCCGCTCGGCCTGCCGAAGGCCTTCGACTTCGAGGGGTCGCCCAAGCAGCGGGTCGAGCTGGTCGAGAACGGCGTCCTGAAGGACGTCGTCTGGGACCGCGCCAGCGCAGGCCGGGCAGGCGACGGCCAGCAGACGACCGGCCACGCGCCACCCAGCTCGCTGCGCCACTGGGGGCCGCTGGCCGTCGCGCTGTCGGTCGCGGGCGGCGAAGCCGAGTCGCCGGCTGTGCTTGCCGAGACGCTCGGTGACGGGATCTACGTCACGCGCCTCCACTACCTCAGCATCGTCGACCCGCGCGAGGGCATCGTGACCGGCATGACGCGCGACGGCACGTTCCGCATCCGCGGCGGCCGGCTCGCCGACCCGCTCGTGAACCTGCGCTTCACCGTCTCGGTGCCCCAGCTGCTGGCCGAGCTCCCGGGGCTCACGCGCGAGCCGGTGCTGATCAACCAGAACGCCTACTACGACGAGCGCTACCCGACGGGTCTGCGCTCGCCAGCCGTCGCGACAGCGCGCTTCGACGTCACCGGCGTCGGCTCGGGGCCCGGAGTCTGACCCGGCTGTAGTCGACCGAGCCGAGCTCGTCCTCACGCCAGCCACGTAAACGCGGGGACACGAGGCGGGCGTCCGCAACCCACGCAATCGGGACGAGGGCGGTCGAGCGCGCGTACGCCGTCAGGGCCGACAGCTTCGGATACGCCGCCGCCAGGCGCACCAGCTGCGCGTCGTCGCCGCCGACGTGCGCGCCGAGGCCGAGGTCGCGCCAGGCGGCGACCAGCAGGTTCGTGCCGTAGGCGAGCGTCGCGTCCGACCCCGGCGCGAAGCCGACGGCGAGCTTCGGCAGCGAGGGGATGCGCTTTCTCGCCTCGCGCAGGGCGATCGCGGCCTGGGAGGCGCTCGGCTTACCCCGCTCGCGAAGATCCTCGGCCGGCGGCGCCTCGAACTCGGGCACCAGGGCTTGGTAGTCGGCGCGGTCGGCCGTGTCGTCGTAGACGCCGCGCACCTTTCGGGAGATCGACCGATCGAAGATGAGCGCGTCGGCCGCGAGCAGCCGCCGGATTCGCAAGGCCGGCGCAAGCTGCGGGTCGAGCTTCGTCGCGCGGACGTCGCCGAGCGGCACCGGCGCCTCGTCGAGCTTCCCGGCGCGGAATAGCTGGAGCGCGCGGAACGGCTCGAGCTTGCGCAGCTCGAAGCGGACGCCCTTGCGCTCGGCGACGATTCGCGTCGGGCTCGCCGAGATCAGGCGAAACGGCCCGGGGACGCCCGGCGGCGCCGCGCGAGGCTCGGTGAGGCGGTAGGCAAGGTCGCGCTCGGGGCTGCGCACCATCAGCTGCCCCTTCCTGGCCCAGGCCCCCGGCTCGAGACCCGTCCGGCGGAGCTGCGTCGCGATCGCGCCGGCGTGGGTGCAGCGCAGCCGCAACAGCGTTCCGGTCGAGTGCCAGCTCGTGCAGAGCCCCGGCCGCAGCTTCCCGTTGACGTCCGTTCGCAGCGGCGTCGAGAAGAGCATCCGAGCAACGACGATCTGGTCGCGCGTCTTCGCCCGCTCGGGCTCGAGCGGCCAGAGCAGGTCGGCCAGGCCGATGCGGACGACGTTCGAGGGCCCGGTGGCGGGGAGTGTTGCGGCGTGCTCGGGCGCGGAGGACGACGAGCAGCCCGCGGCCACCAGGGCGAGCGCAGCGAGCGCCGCGACCCGGCGCGAGCGCACCTACTTGAGCAGGTGGAAGAGCAGGATCGTGTTCGCCGCGAACAGAATCGCGACGAAGATCGTCAGCCGCGTCAGGTTTCGCTCGACGATGTGCGTGCCACCCTGCGAGGCCGGGGTAAAGCCCATGCCGCCGAGGCCCGCGTCGCGCCCGGAGTGCATCAAGATCAGCCCGATGAGGCCCGCGGAGAGAAGAACCTGGATGACAGCGAAGAGCTGAAGCACGCGGCCAGGGTACCAGCGGCTAGGCAGCCAGCTCCCGGATCGCGTCGATCAGCTGGGCGGCGATCCGGTCCTTCGTCACGTAGGCGGCCGCGCCGGCCTCGCGGGCCCGCGCGACGTCGCTGAGCGAGTCCGAGCCGGTGAGCATCAGCACGCAGGCCCGCTTCAGCTTCTTGCGGATCTGCTTCGTCGCCTCGACACCGTCGACGACGGGCATCGCGATGTCCATCAGGATCACGTCGGGCTTCAGCTCGAGCGTCCGCTCGACCGCCTCCTCCCCGTTGCGCGCGCGGCCGACGACCTCGATCTCCGGCTCGGAGTCGAGGATCGCCTCGAGCGCCTCCGCGAACAGGCGGTGGTCGTCTGCGATCAGAACACGAATTGTCGGTGCCATCGGGGTACTTGGGGAACGGAGTTCAGGCCTTTTCAGCTGCGGCCTTGCAGAGGATTTCCTCGATCTTCGCGGCCTGGAGACGCACGTCGTGCCGCTCCGCCGCCGCCCGGGCGGCGGCGTTCGGGCAGGGCATCGCCGCTGCCACACGCAGCGCGTCGATGATCGCCTCCTCGTCCAGCGGATCGACGAGAACCCCCGCCTCGGGCGGCAAGAACTCCGGCGGCCCGCCGGTTCTCGTCGCAACGGCCGAGCGGCCGCAGGCCATCGCCTCGAGCACGGCCTGGCCGAACGGCTCGATCAGGCTCGGCTGGCAGATGACGTGTGCGTCCGCGATCCGCGCCGGGATCTCGTCATGTGGCACGACACCGGCGAGCTCGACCCGTTCGCGCCCCGCGAGCTCCTCGCGCAGCGGGCCGTCGCCGACGAACGTGAGCGTCCCGTCGCCCAGCCGCGCGAAGGCCTCGGCCAGGCGGACGACGTTCTTGCGCACGCTGAGGGCGCCGATGCAGAGGAAGCGCGGGCCATCGGGTGGGGCGGGCTCGACCCGGAAGCGCTCGAGGTCGACGCCGGAGTCGATCACCTCCACCTTGTCGCGCGCCTCCGGCACCTTCGCCTCGAGCTCGCGCCGGAGGTAGTCCGAGACCGCGATCACCGCCGCTGCGTGCCGGACGGTCGCCCGCGTCGCCGTGCCGACGCCGCGGATCGCACCGACGTTGCGGACGTCCCGCCCGTGCGCCGTCACGACCAGCGGCGCCTTCCCGGCCAGCGCCGCGAGCAGCCCGGACGGCACGA
>JBIOZO010000138.1:0-6947 GCA_044871215.1 Gaiellaceae bacterium
TTCGCCGGAACGGCAAAGGGCGGGCCGGAGGGGAAGCTCCGAGGACGACCTCCCCCTCCGCATTGTCGCGCTCCGGACCTTGGCGACAGACGGGGTCTGAATCCATCGCCGGACGAGCGCGAACCCGCCGACCGAGAGTATTACTAAAGGCGCCTGCGAAAAACTACGCGCTTTGAAAGTCGTAAACGCGACCGCGCAGAAGCGCCTTCGGCAGGCCGATAGACTCGACGCGGAATTCGACGGGGAGGCATTTCGTGGCGATTCGAGTTGGGATCAACGGTTTCGGGCGGATCGGGCGCAACTTCTTCCGGGCGCACCTGCAGCGGGGCGGCGACTTCGAGGTCGTCGCGGCGAACGACCTCGGCGACGCCGAGACGATGGCCTACCTGCTGAAGCACGACTCCGTGCTCGGGACGCTCGACGAGGAGGTCTCGGCCGGCGACGGCAAGATCACCGTGGGCTCCCAGGAGCTGCAGCTGCTGACCGAGCGCGATCCCGGCAGCCTCCCCTGGGGCGACCTCGGCGTGGACGTCGTGATCGAGTCGACCGGCTTCTTCACCGACCGCGACTCGGCGGCGAAGCATCTCGACGGGGGCGCCAAGAAGGTGGTCATCTCCGCGCCTGCCAAGGGCCCGGACGTGACGATCGTGCTCGGCGTAAACGAGGACGACTACGACCCCGAGGCGCACCACGTGATCTCGAACGCCTCCTGCACGACCAACTGCGTCGCGCCGCTGGCGAAGGTGCTGCACGACGAGCTGACCATCGAGCAGGGCTTCATGACCACCATCCACGCGTACACGAACGACCAGCGCGTGCTCGACCTCCCGCACGAGGATCTGCGCCGCTCGCGCGCGGCCGCGATCAACCTGATCCCGACCTCCACCGGCGCGGCGAAGGCGATCGGCCTGGTTATGCCCGACCTGCAGGGCAAGGTCGACGGCATGTCGATGCGCGCCCCCGTCCCGACCGGCTCGATCGTCGACCTGGTCGTGCGCGTCGGCCGCGAGACGAGCAAGGACGAGGTGAACGACCTCTTCCGCTCGAAGGCCGACGACGGGCCGTTCGAGGGGATCCTGCGTTACACCGACGAGCCGATCGTCTCGACCGACATCCAGCACTCTTCCTACTCGTCGATCTTCGACAGCGACCTGACGATGGTGAACGGCACGCTGGTCAAGGTCTTCGGCTGGTACGACAACGAGTGGGGCTACTCGTGCCGCCTCGTCGATCTGGTGGCGAAGGTCGGCGCGACGCTTCCGGCCGCTGTTAGTGCGTAAGCCGCGTTCCGTCCGCGAGGCGGAGGTCGAGGGCAAGCGCGTGCTGGTGCGCAGCGACTTGAACGTGCCGCTCGAGGACGGGCGCGTCGCGGACGACACGCGTGTCCGCGCCTCGCTGCCGACGCTCGAGCACCTGCTCGCAGAGGACGCGAAGGAGGTCGCGGTCTGCTCGCACCTCGGCCGTCCGAAAGGGCCGGAGCCGGCGTTCTCGATGACGCCGGTGGCCAGGCGGTTGCGGGAGCTGCTGCCGGACGAGCGGATCGACGTGCTCGAGAACACCCGCTTCGAGCCGGGCGAGACCGCAAACGACCCCGATTTCGCGAAGCGGCTCGCCGACGACTACGAGCTGTTCGTCGAGGACGCCTTCGGCTCCGTGCACCGCGCGCACGCCTCGACCGTCGGGGTCGCAGAGCTGCTGCCCGCCTACGCCGGGCTGCTGCTCGAACGCGAGCTCGACGAGCTCGGAAAGCTGCTCGGCGAGGTCGAGCGGCCGTTCGTGCTCGTCTCGGGCGGCGCGAAGGTCGAGGACAAGCTCGGCGTCCTGCGCAACCTCGGCGGCAAGGCCGACACAGTGCTCGTCGGCGGCAAGATGGCCGAGGAGCTGCGCGACGGCAGTCCGCTCGCTTTCCCGGTCGAGCTACCGGTCGACGTCGTCGCCTCCTCCGAGTTCTCCGCCGACGCGGAGACGAAGGTCGTGGCGTACGACGAGCTCCCGGGCGGCTGGCTGGGCCTCGACATCGGCCCCGAGACCCGCGAGCGCTTTGCAGCCGCGCTCGGGCAGGCGAAGACGATCTTCTGGAACGGGCCTATGGGCGTGTTCGAGTGGCCGCCTTTCGCCGAGGGCACGAAGGCGGTCGCCGAAGCGGTCGCCGCCGCTGAGGCCTTCTCGGTAGTCGGCGGGGCCGACTCCATCCGCGCCCTGAACGAGCTCGGCCTGCTCGACCGTGTCTCATGGGCCTCGACCGGCGGCGGCGCTGCGTTGGAGCTGCTCGAGGGCAAGGAGCTTCCGGGCGTGGCGGTGATCCCGGCCGCATGAAGCTGATCGCCGGGAACTGGAAGATGTTCAAGGGGCCTCGCGAGACCCGCGAGTTCTGCGACGCGTTCGCGCCGCCCGCGGGCGTCGAGGCGGTGCTCTGCCCACCGTTCACTTCGCTCGCGGCTGCGCTCGAGAGCGGCCACACGATCTTCGCCCAGAACGTGCACTGGGCCGACGACGGCGCCTACACGGGCGAGGTCTCGGCACCCATGCTGGCCGAGCTGGGCGTGGCGGGCGCGATCGTCGGCCACTCCGAGCGGAGGCAGTTCTTCGGGGAGACCGACGAGACCGTCGCGCGCCGCGCCGTCGCAGCGCTGGGCCACGAGCTCCGCGTGATTGCCTGCGTGGGTGAGTCGCTCGAGGAGCGGCAGTCCGGCCAGATGGAGCTCGTCCTTCGTGTGCAGGTCGAGGCGATCAGGGACGCCGTCGGCGGGCACGACGGTCTCGTCATCGCGTACGAGCCCGTCTGGGCGATCGGCACCGGAGAGACGGCGACGCCGGGCCAGGCGCGCCAGGCGCACTCGATCATCAAGGAGCTCGTCGACGTGCCGGTGCTCTACGGCGGCTCGGTCAAGCCGGAAAACGCCGAGGAGCTGCTCACGCAGGAAGGCGTGGATGGCGCGCTCGTCGGCGGCGCCTCACTGGAGGTGGAATCGTTCACGGCGCTGTGCCAGACCGCCGCGAACCTGTAGTTCTGGTCATTCTCGACGGCTGGGGCTGCGCGGCGCCCGGTCCCGGGAACGCCGTCGAGCTGGCGAAGACGCCGGTCTTCGACCGGCTGTGGGCCGAGTGCCCGCACACGACGATCAAGGCCTCCGGCGAAGCGGTCGGCCTGCCACCCGGACAGATGGGCAACTCGGAGGTCGGCCACCTGACGATCGGCTCCGGCCGTGTGCTCGACCAGGACCTGCAGCGCATCAACCGCGCGATCGCGGACGGCTCCTTCCTCGAGAACCCGGCGCTGAAGGCCGCCTTCGATCGCGGCGGCGACGTGCACCTGCTCGGCCTCGTCTCGCAAGGCGGCGTGCACTCGCACCTCGAACACCTGCAGGCGTTGCTGCGGTTCGCCCCCGAACGCACGTGGATTCACGCCTTTACCGACGGCCGCGACGTTTCGCCTCATGCCGCCGAGCAGGACCTCGCCGAGCTGCCGGCCGATCGCGTCGCCACCGTCGCGGGCCGCTACTACGCCATGGACCGCGACCGGCGCTGGGAGCGGACGCGGCGCGCCTTCGACGCGATCGTCGCCGGTCAGGGCGAGCACGCCGACGAATCGGTCGCCGCCGTCCGCGCGAGCTACGAGCGCGGGATCACGGACGAGTTCGTCGAGCCGACCGTCCTCGACGGCAGGCCGAGGCTCTCGCGGGGCGACGCTGCGATCTTCTTCAACTTCCGGCCCGACCGCGCCCGCCAGCTGACCAAGCTGCTGCTCGACGCAGGCATCGACGTCACCACGATGACGCGCTACAGCGACGAGCTCGACACGCACGTCGCCTTCGGCGAGCAGCAGGTCGACGAGACGCTGGCGGAGGTGCTGGCGGAGCACGAACTGCGCCAGCTCCACGCGGCCGAAACGGAGAAGTACGCCCACGTCACGTACTTCTTCAACGGTGGCCGCGAGGAGGAGTGGCCGGGCGAGACGCGCCTACTCGTGCAGAGCCCGACGGACGTGGGCACCTACGACCAGAAGCCCGAGATGTCGGCCGAAGAGGTCGCCGCGCGCTTCTGCGCGGAGCTCGAAGGGGGCGGCTACAGCTTCGCGGTCGTCAACTTCGCGAACCCGGACATGGTCGGCCACACCGGCGTGATCCCCGCCGTGGTGAAGGCGGTGGAGACCACAGACGCCTGCCTGGGCCGTGTCCTCGAGACGGTCGAGCGGCTCGGCGGCGTCGCGATCGTGACGGCAGATCACGGCAACGCGGAGCAGATGCTCGAGCCCGACGGTCGCAGCCCGCACACGGCCCACACCTCGAATCCCGTGCCGCTGATCGTCACGCATTGCGAGGCCGGGCTGCGGGATGACGGTGAGCTTGGGGATCTGGCTCCGACGGTCCTCGCTTACCTGGGCCTTTCGAAACCTTTACAGATGACTCGTCGAAACCTCTGCAAATAGCCCAAAAAGGGGTGCTGCAACAGCCGTCAAGGCGGTCTATACTCCGCAGGCCTTGTCACTGGCCCAGCCCGATCTCGGCGTCCTGCGGAAGGCGCAACGGGGTGATGAGAGAGCTTTCTCGCTCATCCTTCGCGCCTACGAGACCCCCGTCTTCAACTACGTGCTCCGGCTCGTGGGCGGCGACCGCGCCCTCGCCGAGGATCTGACGCAAGAGGTCTTCCTGCGGGTCTACCAGGGCCTGCCGAAGTTCTCGCTCCGCTCGAAGTTCACCACCTGGCTCTTCCAGGTGACGAAGAACCGCGTGCTCGACGAACTGCGCGCGAGCGAGCGGCGGCCGCGTGCACTGGTCGCGATCGACGACATCGCGCCGCTCGAGGTGCTCGACGCTCCGATCGAGCGCCTCGAGGAGATCGACGCGCTCTGGCAGGCGGTCGAGAACCTCAGCACCGACCTGAAGATGGCACTGCTCCTGCGCGATGTCGTTGGTCTCTCATACACCGAGATCGCCGACGCGCTCGAGGTGACGCTCGCGACCGTCAAGTGGCGGATCTACAAGGCGCGTGAGGAAGTCCAGGTCGCGCTGGTGCGCGAGGGCGTCTCCTTCGGCTCAGAGCCGGCTACGGCCGAGCAGCTCTAGCCCGCAGCCACGCCGCGATCTTCCGCGCCTGTACCTGGGCGTTCGTCCCGCGCGGGATCGGTTGAACGACCGCCGCTCGGGGCTTCGGCTGAGGGCTGGAGTCGCCGCGGGTGGCCAGAGCGACGCCGATTGCGATGGTTGCGACCAGCAGCAGAGCGGCGACAGCCGGCCAGAGCCAGCTCGAGCGCGGGCGTGGGGTGGGGGCGACGCGCGTGGGCACGGTCGCGTCCTCGACGCCGAGCTCCTGCGCGAAAGCCGTCGCCGAGGCGGGCCTGAAGGACGGATTACGCGCCAGTGACCGCATGACCGCGTCCTCCACGCGGGGTGGCACGTCCGGCGCCAGCTCGCCGACCGGCGTGATCTGGCCGGACGCCTGCTTCGCAGCGAGATCGGCGAGCGACTCGAAGTCGTAGGGGGGCTGGCCGGCGAGCAGCTCGTAGAGCACGGCGCCGAGGGAGTACACGTCGGCAGCCGGGGTCACCTCCTCGCCGAGCGCCTGCTCGGGCGAGAGGTAGGCGGCGGTACCAAGCACGGTGCCGACCTGGGTGAGGACGGTCGTCTCGGCGGCGCGCGCGATCCCGAAATCGGCGACCTTGACCGTCCCGTCCTCGCGGAGGAGCAGGTTCTGCGGCTTCACGTCCCGGTGCACGAGCCCGGCGGCATGGGCGTGCCCGAGGCCTCGGCATGCCTGGTTCACGAGCCCGACCGCCTCCTCGGGCGGTATGCGGCCCAGCTCGGCGAGTGTCGTGCCGGGGACGTACTCCATCACGATGTACGGGAGGCCCTCCTCGGTCTCGCCCGCGTCGTAGACGCTGACGACGTTCGGGTGCGACAGCCGGGCGGCCAATCTGGCCTCGCGCAGGAACCGCTGCCTCAACGCGGCATCGCCCGCGAGGTTCTGGGCCAGGACCTTTACCGCGACCGGGCGGTGCAACTCCTCGTCTAGGGCGAGGTAGACGGTGGCCATGCCCCCGTGGCCGAGCGGCCGCTCCAGCCGGTAGCGCTCGTTCACGGCTCGTGCTTCTCGTGATGGCCGTGTCGCTTCGACTTCTTCCGCGGCTGCTCGACCGGCTTCGCCACCGCACACGTGGCTAGCCGGGCGGCGAGCGTGTTGGCCGCGGAGGTCAGCGGCTCCTGCCAGCGCTGCGGGATCCGGCCGATCGAGGCGATCACGTCGTCGCGGAACCGAGCAGCCGCGTCGCGCGCCTCGCAGGTGCCGGGTGTGAGCGCCGCGACCGCGTCGGCCTCGGCGGCGAGCCTCGCGGCCACCCCGGCCGGAATCCGAGGCACCGGCGGCTGAGGCGGAATCGCTTCGTGTCCGCCGCCGCAGGCCGTCAGGAACAGCGCGCTAGACGCCGTGAGCAAGCCGTTGCGCCAGCGCATCGGGCAACCCCCTCTCGCGGATCTCCTCCTGCGTGCTCGCGACGTCGTACTCGACGCGGCGGAAGCTGGCCGTCTCGCGGCCGAAGTCGAGCAACAGCCAGGCGGCGCGCGGGTCGCCGTCGCGCGGCTGGCCGACCGAGCCGGGGTTGAGCAGCCGTCGGCCGGGGCCGAGCGGCAGCTCCGTCCCGCCGGCGGCGAGCCCGCCGTCGACCACGTCGTCCTCGAGCGTGATCGTCAGCGGCACGTGGCTGTGGCCCACGAGCACGAGCGGCGAGCCGGTCAGCTCGAACGCCGCCCGCGCGGCGTCCGCGGAAAGCACGTACTCCCAGACAGGGTCGCGCGGGCTGGCGTGGAAAAGCTCGACGCGCTCGCGCTCGCCCTGCGGCTGCAGCGACTCGAGGAAGGAGCGCGACCCCTCGGCCAGCACGCCTCGCGTCCATCGCGCGGCGGCGACCGCGTCACCGGAGAACTCCTGGAGGTCGATCTCCCCGAGCACGC
>JBIOZO010000139.1:0-4029 GCA_044871215.1 Gaiellaceae bacterium
CGAGCGATCCCCGCCGAGGTCGTGGAGAGGGCCGAGCTGGTGGTCGTCAACCGCTACGAGCTCGACTCGCTGCCGGCGACCCCGAGACTCCTGGCGCTGACACTCGGCGCGGCGGGCGCGGTGCTCATCGAGAACGGAGAGGAGGTTGCGCGAGCTGCGGCCCCCAACGTGCAGGCAGTGGACGGGACGGCCGCGGGCGACGCCTTCACGGCCTGTCTAGTCGTCTCGCTGCTCGAGGAGCGGGACCGCGAGGAGGCCCTGCGCCGAGCCTGCGCCGCCGGTGCGCTCGCCGCCTCCCGGGCCGGGGCGCAGCCGTCGCTGCCAACTGCCGCCGAGGTCGATGGGATGCTCTCGACGTGACGACACCTGTCGTCCTCGACTGCGATCCGGGGCACGACGACGCGATCGCGATCCTGCTCGCGCTCGGCAGCCACGAGCTCGAGCTGCGAGGCGTGACGACCGTGGCCGGCAACCAGACGCTCCTCAAGACAACGGCCAACGCGATCCGTGTGCTCGAACTGGCGGGACGAGGCGAAATCCCGGTCGCCGCCGGCGCCGACCGCCCGCTCGTCCGCGAGCCGCGCGTGGCGGCCGACGTGCACGGCGAGACCGGCCTGGACGGGCCGGATCTGCCGCCGCCGCAGGCCGATCCGTGTCCGCAGCACGCCGTCGACTTCCTCGCCGAGCGGATCCAGGGCACGACGCTTGTCGCAACCGGGCCGCTGACGAACGTCGCCCTGCTGCTCGCGCGCCATCCGGCGGCAAGGCCGGAGCGGATCGTGCTGATGGGCGGCTCGATCGCCGAGGGAAACGTGACGCCGGCGGCCGAGTTCAACATCTGGGCCGACCCCGAAGCCGCGCACCGCGTCTTCACGAGCGGCATCGACGTGACGATGGTCGGGCTGGACGTCACCCACAAGGCGCTCGTCAGCTCCGCGGAAGCCGAGAAGCTGCGCGCCGCGGGCCGGATCGGCCGGGTGGTGGCCGAGCTGCTCGACTTCTACGGCGGCTTCCACCGCGCGACCTACGGCTGGGACGGCTCGCCGATCCACGACGCCGTCGCGGTGGCGCACGTGATCGACCCGACCCTGCTCGACCTCGAACACGTCAACGTCCGGATCGATTGCGAGTCGGAGCTCTGCCGCGGCCGAACTGTGGCGGACATCTGGCGGCGGACGGGCCTCGAGCCCAACGCGCACGTTGCGGTCGGGATCGATGCCGAGCGCTTCGTCGACCTGTTACAGCAACGGCTCGCCCGGCTAGGCTAGGCGCCGTGATCGCCGACATCGTCACCCTGCTGATCCCGGTCTACATCCTGGTCGGGCTGCTGCTCCTGCTCGTCGTACTGAACGTGCTCGCTCGCGTAAAGGGCGGGAAGTACGTGCGGCCGATCGCGATGGCGCTGATGAAGGTGCCGTTTCTCAAGCGGTGGCTGACGAAGGCCTCGAAGGCGAACCTCGAGCGTAAGAACCCGGAGCTCGCGAGCGCGATCGCCAAGCTCGAGCGAAGCGGCGTCCAGCACGACCCGCAGCGGGCACAGGCGGCGATGTCGCGCTTGAGCGCGGCCGAGCGACGCGCGTGGATCGAAGCCGCCGGCGAGGAAGGTGCGATCCCCGAGCCGATGAACCGCCAGCAGCGCCGCCAGGCGGCGAAGCTGAAGAAACGCCGCTAAAGGGCTTCGAGCCGCCACAGCGAAGCAGCAGCGACGATGGCGCGCCGTCGCAAACGACGCACTCTCAGGCCGCGCGTCCCCGCGCGCGTCAAGAAGGGCAAGCGCGGGGCCAAGAAGGCTGAGGGTCACCAGCACCCGGAGCTGATCGGGCTCGGCCTGCTCGCGCTGGGCGTGTTCCTCGGCTTCGTCGTCTGGGCGGACTGGAACGGCGGTTACGTGGGCCTCTGGATCGGCGAGGGGCTCGACGTGCTGATCGGCAGCGCCACCCTCGGACTGCCGGCTGCGCTCGCGATCGTCGGTGCCTTGATGGTCGCCCGCAGCGACCTCGTCGACGTGCGCCCCTTCCGTACCGGGCTCGTTGTGCTCTCGTGCGGGCTGATGATCACGCTCGGCAAGGACGAGGGCGGGTACGTCGGCACATTCCTCGGCGGCGGGCTGGCGCTCGCGATCGGCTCGACCGGCGTCGCGATCGCCGGGATCCTCACCCTGCTCGTCGGCGGCCTGCTTGTGACCGGCGCCTCCGCGGGGGCGATGCTCCGCTCCTCCGGCCGTGCCGTCCACCGCGCAGCACGCAGAACGATGCCCGCTCGCCGGCCGGAGCCGCGCCTGCAGGTGATCGAGGGCGCCGGCCCGCTCGCTCCGCCGGCGCCGCCGCTGCCGCTCGCGCCGCCCGTCGACGTGGTGAACGAGTTCCCCGAGCTCGTGAACGAGCAGCAGGCTGCGCCGGCCTTCGAGCCAGACGAGCCTGACCAGGACAGCCTCTTCGACGTCACCGTCGAGACGAACTCCGAGTACCGGCTGCCTGACCGCGCGCTCCTGCGCCAGTCCGCGCCGGGCGCAGGGCCTGACGCCGACCACGCCGCCCGGGTTGCCGAGGCGCTCGTGCAGACGCTCGCCAACTTCGGCGTCGACGCGACCGTGATCGGCCAGATTGCCGGGCCGCGCGTCACGCGCTACGAGCTGCAGCTCGCGCCCGGGACGAAGGTCTCGAAGGTCGCGGGCCTGAAGGACGATCTCTCCTATGCGCTGGCGACCACCGAGATCCGCATCCTGGCGCCGATCCCCGGCAAGCAAGCCGTCGGCGTCGAGCTCCCGAACACGAGCCCGAACCTCGTCACGCTCGGCGACATCTACGACGACCTGCCTGCCACCTCGAGCCCGCTCTCGGTGTGGCTCGGCAAGGACATCTCGGGCCAGTCCGTCTGGACCGACCTGGCGCGCATGCCGCACATCCTGATCGCCGGCACGACCGGCTCGGGAAAGTCGGGCTGCATCAACACGATCCTCACCTCGGTGCTGCTGCGCTCGACTCCGGACGACGTACGGATGATCCTGATCGACCCGAAGCGGATCGAGCTCAACTACTACGAATCGATCCCGCACCTGCTCACGCCGGTGGTCTCGAGCCCGAAGGAAGCCGCGTCGGTGCTGGCCAACGTCGTCGCCGAGATGGAGCGCCGCTACGAGCGCCTCTCGGCCGTGCGGGCGCGCAACCTCGCCGAGGCGAACCGCGCGTTCCGGTCGCGCGGCGAGCAGTCCCTGCCGTACCTGCTGGTCGTGATCGACGAGCTGGCCGACCTGATGATGATCTCGCCGCAACAGGTAGAAGACGCGGTCATCCGGCTCGCCCAGAAGTCGCGCGCGGTGGGGATCCACCTCGTGCTGGCGACGCAGCGCCCCTCGGTGGACGTGATCACCGGGATGATCAAGGCCAACGTGCCCAGCCGGATCGCCTTCGCAGTGTCGAGCCAGACCGACTCTCGCGTGATCCTCGACCAGGCCGGCGCCGAGAGCCTGCTCGGCCAGGGCGACATGCTCTTCAAGCCGCTCGGCACCTCGCGCCTGCAGCGCGTGCAGGGTGCGTTCGTGACCGAGGACGAGATCGCGCTGATCGTCGAGCAGTGCCGGGCGCAGCGTGCGCAGGAGCTCGACGAGAGCCTGCTCGAGGCGCCCGAGGCCACGGCGGAGGCGGACGAGGTGGAAGGCGACTTCGACCCCGACGAGGATCCCTTGCTCGACAAGGCGATCGAGGTGGTCGTCCAGACCCAGACCGCGTCGGTCTCGCTGCTCCAGCGCCGGCTGCGGGTTGGCTACACGCGGGCCGGCCGGCTGATCGACATGCTCGAGCGCCGCGGGATCATTTCGGGGTACGAGGGGTCCAAGCCGCGGCGGGTGCTCGTGGACGAGTCCGCGCTGCCGCAGCTGAGCGACGCGATCTAGGACCGGATTCCGCCAAAACAGGCCGTTCGGACTATGCAGTCCGCCTAACTTCGGGTTAGCATCGCTCGTCTTTTGCTTGTTGGTTCAGGCGTTTTCACACGCGCGTTTTCAATTCAGGGAGGGCAAGTGAAGGTGTC
>JBIOZO010000140.1:0-8125 GCA_044871215.1 Gaiellaceae bacterium
ACGTCGCCGAAGCGCTCGAAGCTGCGCACGTGCCGGGAGACCTCGACGAAGCCCGCGCGCTCGTAGACCTTCTGCGCGCGCTCGTTGAACTCCGCCACGTGCAGGTAGACCCGGCGAGCCCGGTAGCGCTCGTGGGCGAAGTCGAGGCCGGCGCGGAAGAACTCGAGCCCGAGGCCCTGGCCGACGAGGTCAGGCCGCAGCCCGAGCCCGTAGTCGAGGTCGGGCGGCTTCTCCTCGAAGTAGTAGAAGCCGACGAGCTTGCCGTCCTCGTCGAACGCGCCGAAGAACCGCTCGGGGTTCAGCGGCGGGTCGACGTCGCCGTCGTAGAAGTCGTACGGCGGCGGGTAGCGCCACGATCGCAGTGCGGCATGGCCCTCCACCGACAGCTCGGAGATCGTGATCTTCACGATCCCCCGTACGGTCGACCTAGGCCGCTCGCCGCCGCGCGGAGTCGCCGTGCGAGCTCACGTCCACCAGCACGGCGAGGACGACGAAGATCCACTCCCAGCCGTTGACGCCGCGCCCGTTGGTGTTCCAGAGGAGCACGTACATGAGCGTCGTCCACGGCAGGAAGATGATCCCGAGAATTGGCCAGATGATCGGCCCGAACGCGCGGTCGACCCAGGGCGTGAAGATCCACACGAGCGCCAGCGCGAGACGCGACGAGACGAGCGCGATCAGCACGAAGAGGCAGCCCATGGAAGCGACTTTCTCACAGGCGCCGACGGGCGGCAACGGAGGGGCAGGAGTGTCCGACGCGGTGCCTAAGGTGTCGCCGTGACGGTTCTCGGCATCGACCCAGGGACGGCGGCTTGCGGCTTCGGGATAGTCCGCGAAAGAGGAAACCGCCTCAAGGCGGTCGAGTTCGGTTGGTGGCAGACCACCGCCCGGCAGCGGCCGGAGGTGCGGCTCAAGACGATCTTCGACGGCGTCGTCGAGCTGATCGAGGAGTACACGCCTCGTGCGGTCGTCCTCGAGGAGTCGTTCGTCGGCGTCGACGCCCGCACCGCGCTCTCCGTCGGACAGGCCCGCGGCGCCGTGCTCGTCGCGGCCGCGTCGTTCGACATCGGCTGCGCTGAGTACCCGCCCTCGACGGTGAAGCAGGCGGTCTGCGGCTACGGCCGCGCGGAGAAAGCGCAGGTGCAGCGGATGGTGGCCGCGATCCTCGGGCTGAAGACCGTCCCGACGCCGCACCACGCCGCTGACGCGCTCGCGGTGGCGATCTGCCACGCGATGGCGCCACCGCTGTTGAAGGCGGCCGGATGATCTCGCGATTGCGCGGGACGGCGGTCGCGCGCACCGGCGAGCGCATCGTGCTCGATGTCGGCGGGGTCGGCTACGCGCTGGCCGTGACCCCGACCGCCGCCCGGCTCGCGGAGAGCGGGGGAGAGGTCTCGCTCGACACCTACCTGCACGTCCGGGAGGACACGCTCCAGCTCTACGGCTTCGGCGAACCCGCCGAGCGCGAGCTGTTCGAGCACCTGCTCGCCGTCTCGGGGGTCGGGCCGAAGGTCGCGCTCGCGATCGTCTCCGGCTCCTCGCCGGCCGACCTGCGCCGAGCTATCGCGCTCGACGACACGGCTCGCTTCGAGGCGATCCCGGGCATCGGCAAGAAGACCGCACAGCGGGTCGTGCTCGAGCTGAAGGAGAAGCTGGGGACGATGGACGAGCCGACGCCGATCGCCGGGAAGCCGCACGCGGTTGCGCGTGACGCCCTGGTCGAGCTCGGCTGGTCGGTGACCGAGGCCGAGGAGGCTCTCGCCGCGACCGATCCAGAACTGTCGCCTGAAGAGCGCGTGCGTCAGGCGCTCAAGGCTGCCGCGTGACCGAGACCGAGACGCAGTTCCTCGCGCCGGCCGTCCAGCCCGAGGAGGACGAGCTCGAGCGGTCGCTGCGCCCGCGTTCGCTCGACGAGTTCGTCGGCCAGGAGCGCGTCAAGGAGCAGCTTGCGATCGCGCTCGAGGCGACGCGCTCGCGCGGCGAGGCGCTCGACCACCTGCTGCTGATCGGCCCGCCCGGGCTCGGCAAGACGAGCCTTGCCTACATCGTCCGCGAGGAGCTCGGCGTCGGCTTGCGCTCCGCGGCCGGCCCCGCGCTCGAACGCAAGGGCGACGTGGCCGCGATCCTGACCGGCCTCGGCGAGCGCGACGTCCTGTTCATCGACGAGATCCACCGGCTTAACCGCGCGGTCGAGGAGATCCTCTATCCGGCGCTCGAGGACTTCCGCCTCGACATCATCGTCGGGCAGGGACCGGCGGCCCGGACGCTCACGCTCGACCTGCCGCCCTTCACGATGATCGGCGCAACAACGCGCACGGGGTTGCTGACGACGCCACTACGCGACCGCTTCGGGATGACGTTCCGGCTCGAGCACTACGAGCCCGAAGAGCTCGCGCGGATCGTCCGCCGGTCGGCGCAGATCCTCGACGTCGAGATCGCCGACGAGGCGGCCGAGGAGATCTCGCGCCGCTCGCGAGGGACGCCGCGGATCGCCAACCGGATCCTGCGCCGCGTCCGCGACGTGGCCGAGGTACGGCACCAGGGCGCGATCACGACCGAGATCGCCCGCGAGGCGCTCGACCTGCTCGAGGTCGACGAGTGCGGGCTCGAGCGCACCGACCGCGCCCTCCTCCGCGCGGTGGTCGAGAAGTTCGAGGGCGGGCCCGTGGGCCTCTCGACGCTCGCAGTCGCGCTCGGCGAGGAGCCCGACACGATCGAGGACGTCTACGAGCCCTACCTGCTCCAGCTCGGCTTCCTGCAGCGCACGCCGCGCGGCCGGATCGTCACGAAGCTGGGGCGACAGCACGTCGGCGCCGCTGCCGACGCCGACGCGCTGTTCTGACCTCAGCTCGAAGCGTTCTCGGCGAAGCCGGCCAGGACGGACACCCAGCCCTCGCTGTAGCTCTGCCGCGCCTCCGCCGCCTCCGCGCCGAGGGCTTCCCAGCCACGGTGCTCGAGGTCGACGCGGGTCTTGCCACCTTCGTTGGTGAAGGTGACCTCGATCTCGGTCGGCGGCCCGTCTGGCTCGCGCGACGGGTTCCAGGCGAGCACGAACCGGTGGGGCGGATCGTAGGCGACGACGTCGGCCCACTTCAGCTCCTCGCCCGCCTTCGTCCGCTCGTACACCTGGCCGCCCGCCCCGCCCTGGAAGACGACGGTCTCGGCGGGGGTTCCGGTCTCGTAGTGGTCGATCGAGTGCCTGCCGAGCGGCCACCACTCGTGGATCCGCTCGGTGAACGTCTGAAACGCGTGCTCCACCGAGCAGTCCACCGTGACGGAGCGCCTGATCGCCTCCGTCTCCGTTGCCTGCGTGCTCATGCGTCCCTCCTCTCGTCCTCGGCCGTCGCCTTGAAGGCAGCGAGGGCCTCGCTCCAGAAGTCGTCGAAGTAGTCGCGGAGCTCTCCCAGCCCGTCCGGATCGAGCCGGTAGATCCGCCGCGTGCCGTTGCGTCGCTCGGTCACGAGGCCGGCCTCCTTCAACACGCGCAGGTGCTGCGAGACGGCGGGGCGGCTGACCGGCAGCTCGTCCGCGATCTCGCCGACCGCCCGCGGGCCCGAGCGAAGCTGCTCGAAGATCGCCCGCCGGGTTCGGTCGCCCAGCGCTTCCATGGCGTTTCTGTAAGCCATGACTTACGTAAGTCTAAGCTTACGTAAGTTGTAAGTCAACTACTGGATGTGCAGGCGATAGACCTCCGTGCCGCCGGCGTTGGGGACCCAAATGTCGCCGAACGCGGCGGCAGCGGGGAACGGGCGGACGCCGACGGGGATCGTCTGGATCACCTTGTTCGTGGCCGGATCGATTCTCGAGACCGTGTCCTCGCCGACGTTCGGCACGAAGACCGTCCCGTCCGTACCGATCGCAGCGTTTTCGGGCCCTTGGCCGACACGGATCGTCGCGACGACCTTCCGCGTCTTCGGGTCGATCCGCGAGACGGTGTTCGAGCGGTTGTTCGAGACCCAGATCGCGGTACTGGTGACCGCGACCGAGCGTGGCGTGTCGCCTACCCGGACACTCGTCACGCGGTTCGTGCGAGCGTCGATGCGGATGACGCGCCGGCCGAAGGTCGAACCGACCCAGACCGCGCCGCCGCCGTAGCGGAGATTGCCCGGCCCGAAGTTCTTGATGTGGATCCGCCGGCCCACCTTGTTCGTCCTGGGGTTGATCCGGTCGACGTAGCCGCGGTTGGGCTCGGTCGCCCAGACGGCGCCGGCGCCGTAGGTCACGTCCCAGATCTGGTCGCGCATCGGGATGCGCCTCGTGACCTTCATCCGCGCGGGATCGACGCGGATCACCGAGCTCGTGCCGTACCCATCCACCCAGACGCTGCCCGCGCCGATCGCGACGCCGCACGGGCCGACGCCGACGTCGACCGTGCCGGTGACCGCGTTCGTGGCCGGGTCGATGCGCACGAGCGTGCCGGCGCCGCCGACACCCACCCAGACGCTGCCGAGGCCGCCCGTTTCCGAGCAGGGGCCGAGGCCCGTATCGATGCGCGCGACGACCTGCGCGCTCCCGGAAGCGCCGACCGCGGCGACGACGATCACCCCGGCGACGACGATGCTGCTGCAGAAGGCCACGATCCGTCTCATCAGAACCCCTCCGATCCGCGGTTTCCGGCGCTTGACGGAAAGCAGGCTAGAGGTGCGTTTGGCCACTGTTAAGGTCCACATCGGGAGCCATTTAGTGGACCAGTCGAGCCAAGCCCGCGAGCTGCTCGTCGAGCTCGACCGCAGCGCCGCGGCGACGCTCTCGGCGCAGCTCGAGGGTCAACTCCGCAGCGCCGTTCGCACCGGCCGGCTCCAGCCGGGCACGCCGCTCCCCTCGACGCGCGCACTGGCCGCACAGCTCGGCGTCTCTCGTGGCCTCGTCGTGGGCGCCTACGCCCAGCTCGGCGCAGAGGGGTACCTGCTGCTTCGTCGCGGAGCGAGCCCTCGCGTCGCCCGCATCGCCGTCGCGCCCGAGCCGGCGGCCGCCACCCGCGCCCACCAGCCCGACCACAACTTGCGTCCAGACTTGCCCGACTACTCCGCCTTTCCACGCGACCGCTGGCTCACCTCGTACCGCGCCGCGCTGAAGAGCGCGCCCGATCTCGAGCTCGCCTACGGCGACACCCGCGGTGCGCCGGCACTCCGGGCCGCGCTCGTCTCGTACCTCGGGCGCGTCCGCGGCGTCTCCTCGACCGCCGAGCACGCGTTCGTCTGCGGCGGCTTCGCCCAGGCGATCGGCCTGCTCTGTGCCGTGCTGCGCGACGAAGGCCGCGAGACGATCGGGGTCGAGGACCCGGGTCACGCGGTGATCCGCGAGATCGTCACCCGCGCCGGCCTCCGAACCCTCCCGGTTCCGGTGGATGAAGAGGGAATCGACGTCGCAGCGCTCGAGGAAGCCTCGCCCGACGCGGTGCTGATTACACCCGCGCACCAGTTCCCGACCGGCGTCGTCCTCTCGCCCCGGCGCCGCGCCCGCCTGCTCGAGTGGGCAGAGCGCCACGATGCGATCGTCGCCGAGGACGACTACGACGCGGAGTTCCGCTACGACCGCGCACCGGTCGGTGCGCTGCAGGGTCTCGCCTCGCAACGCGTGGCGTACCTGGGCTCGGCGAGCAAGACGCTCGCCCCGGCGCTCCGGCTTGGCTGGCTGATCGCGCCGTCTCGGCTCGTCCGGCCGCTCGCCGAGCACGTGCTCTATACGGTCATCGCGCAGCCGCGCCTCTCGCAGCTCGCGTTCGCGGATTTCCTCGAGCGCGGCGAGCTCGACCGGCACCTCCGCCGGATGCGCCTCCGGTACCGGCGCCGACGCGACGTGCTCGTGACCGCGCTCCAAGAGCGGCTCCCGGAGGTCGAGGTTCGCGGGATCGCCGCAGGCCTGCACGTCCTGGCGGTGCTGCCGCCCGGCACGGACGAGGTGCGCGTGCTGGAGGAGGCGCGGTTACGCGGCCTCGGCCTCTACGGTCTCAGCGAGCACGCGATCCAGCCGCGGGAGCCAGCGCTGCTGCTCGGCTACGCCGTCTCGCCGGAGCCGGCGATCCGTGCCGCGGTCGCCAAGCTGGCCGAGGCCGTCGAGGCAGCTAGCGCCTGAACTGCAGCTCGTGCCAGGAAGGCGTAGGGGCCAGCTCGAGCAGCGCGCGCTCGCCGCCGGGCTCGAGGTAGGCGAACTCCGAAGCGCCGTCGTCCCACGTCACGTCGAGCCGGCCGTCCTTGACGCGATGGTCGAGCCAGGCGCCGCGGAAGACGAGCTTGCGCAGCCAGTAGACGAGCGACTCGCCCTCGACGAGCGAGAGCCGCTCCCAGTGGCGGACGAGGTAGCGGCCGAGCTCGCTGCGCGGCTCCTCGATCACGCCGTCGGCCGTCAGCTCGACCAGGTCGTCGGTCTCGTCGTCGTCGAGCTCGTTCTCGTCCACGAGCCCGAGCCTGTACGCCGCGGCACACACTCGCTGGGCGAAGTCGGCGGTGTTGAAGCTGAAGCGGAGGCGCAGGAACTCGACGACGATGTCGTCGCCCGACGAGTAGTTGTCTGCGTCCACCCGATGGAGGATAGCCCCGGCCCTAGACTGCATTGCCGTGAGCACCAAGGCCGCGATCATCTCGGGTTTCGTCACCGCCGGGCTCGTGCTCGTGGTCGTCTGGGTCTTCGAGATCTCGCTCTCGCGGGCCGCGTTGCTCGCGCCGGTGATCGTGGTCGCGTTCGGGGCCGCCGCGGGCCTCGTGGTGCTCTGGACGAAGGTCGCCCGGGAGGCGCTCGGCCGCAGCCGGCGGCCCCGGCTGGTCGTGGGGATCGCCATTGCGGCGGTCGCCGTGATCGCGGCCCTGTCGCTGCTCGGGCTCGAGCTGCCGCGCGAATAGGCGCCTCTGACGAGAGGGTGCACGCTCTCGGGGCGTGATGCTCGTTCCGAGGCAAGCACGCAGGGAGTGCGCGTAGCCGGAGGCTACGGGCGCGACTGAGGACGCAGCCCCGGGGCGAGCAGCGCGGGCCGAGGGCCTCGGCACTGTCTTGCCAGAGGCTCCTAGTAGTCCGTCCGGGAGCCTCCGTACCGTGGACTGCCCATGTCGTGGCAGCTGCGGAACGAGTGCGAGCGGCGCGAGGTCGAGAGCCTCGCGGATGAGCTCGGCGTGAGCGAGGTCCTCGCGGCGGTGCTTGTGCGGCGGGGCTTCGACGACCCCGCGCAGGCCCGCGCCTTCCTCGCCGCCGACCTGCCCAAGCACGACCCGTTCGAGCTCGGCGACATGCACGAGGCCTGCGAGGCCATCCGGAAGGCGGTCGCGGCCGGTACGAAGATCTGCGTCCACGGCGACTACGACGCCGACGGCATTTGCGCGACGGCGCTCGCGGTGCTCGTCTTGCGCGAGCTCGGCGCGGAGGTCTCGTACCACCTGCCGAGTCGCTTCGAGGAGGGGTACGGCGTTTCGGGCGAGACGCTGACTCGGTTGGCGGGCGATGGTGTCGGGCTCGTGCTGACGGTCGACTGCGGCGTGACGGCGGTGGCCGAGGTCGCGCACGCCCGCGAGCTGGGGTTGCAAGTCGTGGTCACCGACCACCATCGCTCCGGCGACGAGCTCCCCGATTGCCCCGTCGTCGGTCCGTACCGCGGCGAGTACCCGTTCCGCGAGCTCTGCGGCACGGGCGTCGTCTGGAAGCTCGGCCAGGCGCTGCTCGGATCCGATTCGGAGGCGCTGGCGCGGCACCTCGACCTGGTTGCGGTCGCGACGGTCGCGGACGTCGTCCCGCTGCTCGACGAGAACCGCGGCCTGGCGGTCGCCGGGCTGCGCTCACTGGCGCGAACGCAGAAGCCCGGCCTGCGCGAGCTGATGCGCGTCGCTCGGGTCGATCCGGCAGCCGTGGACGCGGGCACGATCGGCTTCCGGCTCGCGCCGAGGCTGAACGCGGCCGGCCGGCTGGGGAGGCCGGAGGCCGCGCTCGAGCTGCTGCTGACCGAGGAGCGCGACGACGCGGCGCGTCTCGCGCAGCAGCTGGAGGAGCTGAACCGCGATCGCCAGGCCGTCGAGGAGCGAATCCTGCGCGAAGCCGTCGAAGAGATCGAGTCGTGGCCGGAGGCGCAGCGCCGCCGGCGGGCGTACGTGGTCGCCGGGGCGGACTGGCACGAAGGCGTGATCGGGATCGTCGCGTCTCG
>JBIOZO010000141.1:0-12825 GCA_044871215.1 Gaiellaceae bacterium
GAGGACCTGATGGAGATCTCGCGCTTCGACGCGGGGGCCGAGGACGTCCACGCCGAGGAGGTCGACGTGCCGGCACTCGTGGGTGCCGCGGTGCGCGCGCGTGGCTGGGGCGACAGCGTCCGCATCGAGGGCGACGGTCTGCGGGTGACGAGCGACCCGCGCCGGCTCGAGCGCATCGTCGCCAACCTCGTGGACAACGCCTTCGAGCACGGCGGCACGCGCGTCACCGTCCGGATCCGAGACGGCGAGATCGAGGTCGCCGACGACGGGCCGGGCATCGCGCCCGAGCACCTGCCCCATCTGTTCGAGCGCTTCTACAAGGCCGACGCCTCCCGCAGCGGCGGCGGCACGGGGCTCGGGCTCGCGATCGCGCGGGAGAACGCCTGCCTGCTCGGCGGCGACCTGGCCGTCGAGAGCCGGCTGGGCCGGGGCAGCCGCTTCACCCTGCACCTGCCCTAGCTCGCCTGTCGCAGAACCGTTACGCGGCCGTCATCGGGCCGTTGCAGGCGGCACCGACGATGGCGGCATGGAAGCCATGAAAGGAGCAGGCATGTCGATCACAGCCCCCACGCTTCGGAAGCTCGCCTTGGTCGCCGCACTCGTAGGCTTCGGGAGCGCGATCGCCTTCGCCCTCGTCGCCTCGGCCGCAGCCGGCTCCAGCCCGGCCACGACGCTCGTCAGCGCCACGCCCTCGGGCGCCGCCGGCGACCGCGACAGCTTCGCCGACGCGATCAGCGCGAACGGCCGCGTCGTTCTCTTCAGCTCGCAGGCGAGGAACCTCGTCAGCGGCGACACCAACGGCCGGTACGACGTGTTCGTGCGGCAGGCGGGGGTCACGCGGCGTGTCAGCGTCACCACCGGCGGCGCGCAGGCGAAGCGGACGCAGAACCCCTGGGGCGGCTCGATCGCCGGCGGCCTGAGCGCGGACGGGAGGCTCGTCGTCTACGGGTCGGACGCGACGAACCTCGTCCCGCATGACACCAACAAGGCGGGAGACGTCTTCCTCTACGATCGCGGCAGCGGCGTCACGACGCGTTTGAGCGTGAGCAGTCGCGGCGGTCAGGCCAACGCCGCGAGCTTCGACCCCGCGATCAGCGCCGACGGGCGTTACGTCGCGTTCACCTCGGGCGCGTCGAATCTCGTCCGCGGCGACACGAACCGCCTCGCGGACGTCTTCGTCCGTGACCTGCACACCGGCAAGACGATCCGCGCGAGCGTCACGAGCCGGGGAGCCCAGGCGCGCTGCAACCTCGGCTACTGCGAGAGCACCGAGCCGGTGCTGAGCGCGAGCGGCCGCTTCGTCGCCTTCCAGTCTTCGGCCACGAACCTCGTCCCGCACGACACCAACCGCCTCGGCGACGTCTTCGTGCACGACCTGCGGACGGGCCGAACCGAGCGCGTGAGCGTCACGAGCGCCGGCAAGCAGGCCGGGCGCGACCGGACGAACAACGGGAGCAACGTGCCCGCGATCAGTGCCGACGGCCGCTTCGTCGCATTCCACTCCGCTGACTCGAACCTCGTCAAGGGCGATACGAACGGCGTCTTCGACATCTTCCTGCACGACCGCAGGACGGGAAAGACCACGCGCGTCAGCGTCGGCTCGGCCGGGCAGGCGAACGCCGAGAGCCTCGGCGCCCTGAGCATCAGCGCGGACGGCCGCTTCGTCGGGTTCACGTCGCTCGCCTCGAACCTCACCCCGGGTGACTCCAACGGGATCACCGACGCGTTCGTGCGCGACCTGGGCACGAACCGGATCACCCTCGCGAGCGTGGACGCCGACGGCCGTCAGGGGCTCGACTCGAGCGCCGTCTCGGGCATCGCGTTCGCCGCCCGCGGCCGCGTGCTCGCGTTCTCCTCGTACTCCAGCCTGGCGCCGGCCGACGTGAACATCGTCTCGGACGTCTACCTACGCGATCTCTCGGCCGGCAGGTGGTATTCGGCGTCCCGCGTCGAAACGAGAAAGCCGTGAAGAAGCTCCTGCTATCCGTCGGCCTGCTCGTTCTCGGGTGCGGCCTCGCGGTGGTCGCCACCGCCTGCGGCTCCGAGCACGCCGTCTCGCTGGGAAAGCCGACGACGACCGCAGCGACGACGACCGAGCACACGGGCTCGGTCCCCTCGCAGCTCTCGCTCGAGGTCTGGTTCTCACGCGACGGCGCGCTCACCGCGGTGCGGCGGATGCACGCGCCGACGCAGCTCGTCGCCACCGCGGCGGTGACGGCCCTGCTCGACGGGCCGAGCTCCCAGGAGCGCGACGCGGGCTTCACGAGCGCGGTCCCCGACAACACGCGGCTGCTCGGGATCGGCATCCGTGACGGGGTCGCGACGGTCGACCTCACCTCGGACTACCAGTCCGGCGGAGGCGCGACTTCGATGCAGACGCGCCTCGGCCAGGTCGTCTACACGCTGACGCAGTTCCCCACGGTGCAGAAGGTGCGCTTCCGGCTCGACGGCGCGCCGGTCAACGTCTTCTCGAGCGAGGGCATCGTGCTCGACCACCCGGTCGGCCGCAGCGACTACGCCGAGCTGCTGCCAGCGATCTCCGTCGACAAGCCGGCCGCCGACGACCGCGTCTCCAGCCCGGTGACCGTTTCCGGCACGGCCAACGTCTTCGAGGCGAACGTGACCGTCGAGATCCTCGACGCCAAGGGCAAGGTCGTCGGTAAGACGTTCACGACCGCGAGCTGCGGCACGGGCTGCCGCGGCAGCTACTCGGTGCCCGTCACCTACAAGGTCGCCAAGGAGCAGCCCGGCACGATCGTCGTCCACGACGACGACGCGGCGGGCACGGGCGCGCCGCCGCACTCGGTGCACGTCCCGGTCACGCTGACGCCGTAGCGCCGAGCCACTTGCCGAGCGGTGCGAGCGCCTCGTCGAGCCGCGACGTCTCGCCCCAAGCGCCGAGCAGCTCGAGCTTCCCGGTCTTGCGGTCGAAGCGTGGCTCGGCACGGCCGACGAGTTGGTCGCCGATGAGCAGCGGCAGCACGTAGTAGCCGAACTCGCGCTTCGCCTTCGGCACGTACATCTCGAGCCGGTAGCGGAAGTCCCATAGCGCCTCGGTGCGGGCGCGGTCGTGGATCAGCCGGTCGAACGGCGAGAGCAGCACGGCGCGGTCGGGCACGGGCTCGTCGCTCGCGTCCGGGTGCGCGACCCATTCGCCGCCCTCGCGGCGCACGCCCAGCGACCGGAAGCGCCGAACCTCGAGCTCGCGCTCGGCCTCGCGCCAGGTCAGCTTCTCGGTCTCGGGGTAGACCCGTTCGCCGAGGTCCCAGAGGCGCTGCTTGCCGACGCGCCCGGCGACGGCGATCTCGCCGCGTGTGGCGAGGATCTCCAGCATCAACCGAACCTGCCGGTCGCCCCACCAGCGGTGGCCCTGGCCGGCCGGCATGAGGTCGTTCTCGAGGTCGCGAGAGAGGAGCGGCCCGTTGCGCTCGAGCTCGCGCAGCACGTGGCGGCGGAAGCGCGCGTTGGTGCGCAGGAAGTCGCGGATCCACTCGTCGCGCTTGAGCTTCCCGCCGCGCCGCCGCTTGGCCATGCGCGCCTTCTGCAGCGGCAGGTCCTCGATCGGGTAGATGAAGGCGTCGTACTCGAACAGCTTGCGCTCCTTCCAGAGCAGGCGTTCGAGCTGGGACGGGTCGAACGGGCCGAGCCGGCTGAAGAGGACGAGCTGCTGAGGCGGCGCGACGGTCGAGATCGGGTCCATCTGGAGGAAGCCGAGGCGCCGGACCGTGTCGAGCATGCCCCTCGCGGAGCCGTCGAGTAGCTGCGCGCGCACGGCGATCCGCCGGGCTTGCTCCGGCGTGACGACCCGCCGCTTCATACGTCGAGCCTGGCGTCCTCGAGATCGAGGTCCCGGACGACCCGGCGCATCACGTCGTCGCCGATCGCGCCCTCGCGGCGCAGCGTGTTGACCGCCTCGCGCTCGGCGTTCAGGAGCTCGCGCCGCAGCCGCTGGTAGTCCTGCGAGCGGGCTTCGGCGGTGCCGTCGGCCTCCGGGTCGAAGCGCGAGAGGAAGCGCTCTTGCCGGAAGCGGTAGAGGCCGCGCGCCCGCTCGGCCGTGTCCTCCCGCACCCAGTCCTCCGCGATCAGCTCGTCCAGCCGCTCGAGCGCGGCCTCGGCCGCGCGGATGCGGGCTTTTGCCTCCTCTTTCTCGCCGATGCCGCCGTCGTCGAGGTCGAGCACCCGGATCAGCGGCGCCAGCGTCAGGCCCTGCAGCACGAGCGTCACGAGGATGACGGCGAAGGTCAGGAAGATGATCAGGTTCCGCTCGGGGAACGGCTCGCCGCCGTGGGTGCTAAGCGGCAGCGCGAGCGCCGCGGCGAGCGAGACCGCGCCGCGCATGCCCGACCACGAGATCACCGCCTTGGCCTGCCACGAGGGCGCCGGGTCGTCCATGCGCAGGCGCCGGCTGAGCGTCGCGAGCACGTAGGTGCCGGCCATCCAGAGCAGGCGAGCGCCGATCACCACGCCGCTGACGACGGTGGCGTAGCCGACGAGCTCCGCGGTCGACCGGCCCGAGAGCGCGTCGAGGATCGACGGCAGCTGCAGCCCGATCAGCGCGAACAGCAGGCCGTTCAGCAGCAGGAACGCGATCTCCCACACTGCCTGTCCCTGCAGGCGGGTCTGGACGGTCGTCAGCTCCGGTGTGTGGAAGCCCATATAGATCCCGACCGTCACCGCCGCGAGGACGCCGGAGACCCCGAGTGCCTGCGCCGGCAGATAGCCGAGGTAGCCGCTGAGCAGGGCGATCGCGATCTCGACCGGCGGGTTGTCGAGCCGGCGGCGGAGGCGCCGGATCAGGTAGCCCACGGCGAGCCCCACGCCGATCCCGCCGACGACGTTGAGGACGAAGTGCCAGCTCGCGTCGAAGAGCGAGAAGCTGCCGGTGACCACCGCCGCGACGGCAAAGCGGTAGGCGACGAGCGCGGTGCCGTCGTTGACGAGGCTCTCGCCCTCGATCAGCGCGACCAGCCGGGTCGGTAGCCCGAGGCGCTCGGCGATCGCGCTGGAGGCGGTCGGGTCGGTCGGCGCGACGATCGCCCCGAGGACGAACGCCTGCGGCCAGGCGAGACCGGCGATCATCGCGTGCGCGACGGCGGCGACGGCGACCATCGTCACCAGCACGAGCCCGACGGCCAGGGTGGCGATCGCCTTCACGTTGGCCCGTAGCTCGCGCAGCGAGGTGAAGAACGCGCCGCCGTAGAGCAGCGGCGGCAGCACCGCGACGAGCACGAGGTCCGGGTTCAGGTGCACCTCGGGGCCGCCCGGCAGGATGCCGAGCAGCGCGCCGCCCAGCACGAGCACGATCGGGTACGGCACGCGGACGAACTGCGACACCGCGAGCAGCAGCAGCCCCGTCGCGAGCACGAGCGCCAGGAGGGCGCTGTCGCCGCGGCTGAACGTCTCGATCAGCACCGCGCGAGCCTAGCGGCGGCGGCGTCAGCGAACGAGAACGGGCCGGCTGGGCGTCGCGGTCTGTAGTGAGAGCACCCGGAATCGCGTTCCCGGCGGTGCGTAGACCACGCGCGTATACGTGCCGTTGGCCGCAGTCTCGGCCGGCCCGCCGACCGGCTTCCACCCGCTCGCCGTGAGGCGGAGCAGCTGGTAGGGCCGCGCGCCGGCGCCGGGTCGCACCTGGCCCCAGATGGTCGTGCGCCTGCCCGTCCGCGCGGCGACGGCGATCGGGAGCATGAACGAGTTGAACGCCGGCTTCGGCAACCCCGTGCTGTCGATCAGCCCGCTCTGCCAGCCCTTCGGCCGGGCCTCGTCCTGGACCATGAACTGGATCAGCAGGTCGACGTACGGCGCTGCGGCCGCCCGCATCGCCGCTTCGGCCAGGTACTGCGACTGCCGCGCCCAGGAGACCCCGTTCGGGTCGGGCGGGTTCGTCTCGTAGCCGTACTCGGTCAGCCAGATGCGCTTCGGCCCGAAGTCCCGCTTCACCTCGGCGATCAGCTGGTCGAGGTGCGCGAGGCTGAGCACGCCGGTGCAGTAGCGGCAAACGCCGCGGCCGAACCGCGACGGCGTCTCGCCGCGGCTGACCGGGTAGGGGTGGTGCGAGTAGGCGTCGAGCCGCGCGCGAGCCCTGCGCATGCCGCGCATGAACTTGACCGGCGAGAGGCCCGTGCTCGTCGACCGCGGCGAAGTCGCGCCGCCGGCGACCTTGTTGGCCGGGTTCATCGCGTGCAGCTCGACGTACGCCGGGTTGAGCAGCGGCTGCACGTAGAGCGCGGGCGAGTTCGGCTTCAGGAACGACTGCAGGTTCGGCTCGTTCCAGATCTCCCACAGCCGCAGCCAGGGATAGCGCTTCGCGACGGCGACCGCGAAGGCGGCGAGCGCGTACTTACTCGTCGGGACAGCACGTGGCGTGCGGCTCCCGCTGGCCCAGACCGGGGTCCGAACGAGGGTCGCGAGCACCCTGATGTGACGCGCGTGGAGCGCTCCGAGGGTGGCGTCGACGTCCGTCCAGTCGTAGGCCGGGTCGCCCGGGTTCGCCGGATGCCTCGGCTTGCGCGGGGCGACCTGGCGCCAGTTGACCATGTAGCGCACGAGGCCGACCCCAAGCTGGTCGAGCGTGACCAGGCCCGGCTCGAGCGACGGGCCCGACAGGTAGGCGTCGTCCTGGATCCCGAACCGGATCGACGGCGAGGCCGACGCGCCGGCCGTGACGGCCAGCGCGACGACGAGGGTCGCGAACGCGAGCTTCACGACGGAATTGTCGCACCTCTCTGTAAGCATTCCGTGCATTGCTCAGTTGTTGTAATTTGCAGCTATGAGCCCTCTCGCGCTGAAGCCGCTCGCCGCCGAGCTCTCCACGTGCTGGCGCGAGCTCGGGTCGATCCTCGCCAGCAGGCGCCTGCACGCGTTCCTGCACCCGGAGCTCGGCAGCAAGCTGACGCCGAGCAAGCTGCGCGGGCTCGAGCTCCTCGGGCAGCACGACGGCCTGCGCATCGGCGAGCTGGCGGACCGGCTGGGCGTCGACGACACGACCGCGACCCGGCTCGTCGACCGCCTCGAGGAGCTCAACCTTGCGGAGCGGCACAGCGAGGAGGCGGACCGCCGCGCCATCCTCGTCGGGCTGACGGCCGAGGGGCAGAAGCTGGTCGCCGGCGTAGCCGCCCAGCGCCAGCAGTTCTTCGCCGACGTACTCGCCACGCTCGAGCCGGACGAGCGGCTCCAGCTCGTGCGGCTCACCGAGAAGGCTGCGCTCGCCCTGCGAACGCGACGAGACGAGCTGGCGCCGCGGTGACCGCCCTCGCACGGGTCGAGGAGCTCGAGCGAGTCGTCGAGGTGGACGGGCTGGTCGTGCGCTTCGGCGAGGTCGAGGCGGTCGCAGGCGTCAGCTTCGAGGTCGGCGCCGGCGAGGTCTTTGGGCTGCTCGGCCCCAACGGCGCCGGCAAGACGACGACGATCCGGGTCCTGACCACGCTGCTGCGGCCGAACGCCGGCTCCGCGTCCGTCGCCGGGCACGATGTCGTCTGCGACGGCCTCGCGGTGCGCCAGGCGATCGGTTACGTGCCGCAGGCGATCTCGATCGACGGCGCGCTGACGGCCTACGAGAACCTCGAGTTCTACGGCCGGGCGACCGGCGTCCCGCGGCGGGAGCGCCGCGAGCGGATCGAGGAATCGGTCGAGGCGATGCAGCTCGCCTCCTTCCTCGACCGGCTCGGGCGGACGCTCTCGGGCGGGATGCTGCGCCGGCTCGAAATCGCGACCGCGCTGCTCAAAGGGCCGGTGGTGCTCTTCCTCGACGAGCCGACGGTCGGCCTCGATCCGACCGCCCGCCGCCTCGTATGGGAGCGGCTCGAGGTGCTGCGCGAGGAGGCCGGCACGACGATCCTCGTCACGACCCACCAGATGGAGGAGGCCGAGCGCCAGTGCGACCGGATCGCGGTGATGAACCTGGGGAAGATCGCTGCTCTCGGCTCCCCGGTCGAGCTGCGCGGCCGATTCGGGGCGCCCACCCTCGAGGATGTCTTCACCGAGGTCACCGGCGGCAGGCTCGAGGAAGGAGGGAGCTTCAGAGATGTCCGCGCGAGCCGCAGACGTTCACGCCGGCTCGGTTGAGTCCGCTCTGCGCCTGCTGCCCGTGCGGGCGGCGCGCCTGCGCGACGGCACGGTCGCGATGGGCTGGGCCGAGCTGCGCAAGCTCCGGCACGACCACCTCGACATCTTCACGCGCTCGGTGCAGCCGCTCCTGTGGCTGTTCGTCTTCGGCACGGCGCTCCAGCACAACCACGCGCTCTCGGGCGGCTACGGCGACTACCGCGCCTACCTCGCGCCGGGCGTGATGGCGCAGGCGGCGCTGTTCGTGGCGATCTTCTTCGGGCTCGGCGTGATCTGGGAACGCGACGTCGGCCAGCTGCAGCGCCTGCTCGCGACGCCGCTCCCGCGGCTCGGGATCGTGCTCGGCAAGGCGACAGGCGCCGCCATCCGCGCGCTCGCCCAGGCGGTCGTGCTGCTCGTGGTGATCGGGATCGCCCGTATCTCGATCCACTGGAGCGTGCAGGGCGTCGTCGGCGCGATCGCCCTGCTGCTGATCGGCACCGCCGGCTTCGCGTGCCTGTCGATGATCCTGGCGTCGCTGGTCAAGACGCGCGAGCGCTTCATGGGCATCGGGCAACTCGTCGTGATGCCGCTCTTCTTCGCCTCGAGCGCGCTTTATCCGCTGGCGATCATGCCGACGTGGCTGCGTGTGGTCGCGCACGCGAACCCGCTCAGCTACGAAGTGCACGGGATGCGCGCGCTGCTGCTGGGCGTCTCGGCCGGCGGCTGGCTGTGGCTCGACTTCACGGTGATGATCGGTTTTCTGCTCGCGACCGCGATCGTCGCGGCCAAGACGTACCCGCGCGCCATCCTCTAGCTTGGAGGTCATGAGCGGCGAGCTCGCCATCCGCCTGCGCGGCGTCGTCAAGCGCTACGGCGAGATCACGGCCGTCGACGGTCTCGATCTCGACGTGCCGGTCGGGACGTGCGTCGGTCTGCTCGGGCCCAACGGCGCGGGCAAGTCGACCACGATGCGCATGCTCACGGCGCAGGCAATCGCCGACGAGGGCGACCTCGAGGTGCTCGGCTACCGGCTGCCGCAGGACTCGAAGCAGGCCCGCGCGGAGTGCGGTGTCGTGCCCCAGCTCGACAACCTCGACGTCTCGCTGACCGTCGAGCAGAACCTGCTCGTCTTCACACACCTGTACCGGATCGCCCGGCACCACCGGCAGGCCGCAATCGAGCGCGCGCTCGAGCTGGCGAATCTCAGCGACCGGCGCGAGACGCGCGTCGACAAGCTCTCCGGCGGGATGCGCAGACGCCTGCTGATCACGAGGGCGCTCGTGCACCAGCCGCGGCTCGTGCTGATGGACGAGCCGACGGTCGGCCTCGACCCGCAGGTGCGCCAGCAGCTCTGGGCGCTGATCGACCGCCTGCGCCACGAGGGGACGACGATCCTCATGTCGACGCACTACATCGAGGAGGCGCAGCGCCTCGCCGACACGGTGCTGATCATGTCCCACGGCGAGGGTGTCGCCCGCGGCAAGCCCGCCGACCTCGTGCTCGAGTACGCCGGTCGCGAGGTGCTCGAGGTCTACGGGCCGCCCAAGCGGCTCGAAGAGGTCGAGTCCGAGGCGAGCGCGTCAGGGCTGAAGACCCGCCGCACGGGCACGAGCGTCTCGATCCTTGGGCTCGACGGCCGCAACGGCTTCGCCTTCGAGGGCGAGCGCAGGCAGGCGAACCTCGAGGACGTGTTCGTCCTACTGACCGGCGAGGAGATCGGCTGATGGCGGCGGCCGCACGCACGACCAGGATCGGCCGGCTCGAGCGGCCGGCGATCACCGGCGTGCTCGTTCGCGAGATCGTCAACTTCTCGTCCTACTGGCGCGCCGCGACGTTTTCCTCGACCGTCGAGCCGACCATCTACCTGCTCGCGTTCGGCTTCGGCTTCGGGTCGCTGGTCAGCACGATCAACGGCTACAGCTACGTGCAGTTCGTCGGCACCGGGACCGTGGCCACGGCCGTCCTCTTCTCCTCGGCCTTCGCGGCGATGTTCGGGACGTTCGTCAAGTACAAGTTCCAGCGCACGTACGACGCGATCCTCGCGGCGCCGGTGGACACGGAGGAGCTCGTTACCGCCGAGTCGATCTTCATCGCCGTGCGGGCCGGCGTCTACGGCTGCGTGCCGATGGTCGTCGCGATCTTCTTCGGGCTCGACCCGACTTGGGGGATGCTCACCGTTCCGTTCATCGGCTTCCTGACCGGGCTCGGGTGGGCGAACTTCGGGATCATGACCGCCGGCTACGCGAAGGCGATCGAGAACTTCAACTACATCGTCAGCGCCGTGCTGACGCCGCTGTTCCTGCTCGCCGGGACGTTCTTCCCACTCGACGGGCTGCCCAGGTGGCTGCAGATCCTCGCCGAGGCGAATCCGCTGCACCAGTGCGTCGAGCTCGTGCGCGCCGCGGTGCTCTACGGCTTCGAGTGGAACGACGTCCTGCGCGTGGGCGTGCTCGTCGTGTTCGCGATCTTCATGTGGCGGATGGCGATCCACGCGATGGAGCGCAAGCTGATCGACTGAACCGCAGCGCGGCTCCGTGCGAATCACGCGGGAAGCAACGAGAGGAGCCGCAATGCGTTTCATCCCGACGAAGTTCCACGCGCCGCTCGACTACATCGTCGGCGTCGCGCTGATCGCTGCGCCGTGGATCTTCCAGTTCTCCGAGCACACGGCCGCGACGGTCGTCCCGATCGTGCTCGGGATCGGCCTGATCGCCTACAGCCTGTTCACTGACTACGAGCTCGGCGTCTGGAAAGTCGCGCCGATGGCCGTTCACAACGTGATCGACATCGTCGCGGGCACCCTGCTCCTGCTGTCGCCCTGGCTCTTCGGCTTCGCCGACGAGTCGACCAACGTGTGGGCGCCGCACGTGATCGTCGGCGTCGCCGCGATCTTCCTGGGGCTGACGACGAAGCAGTCCGGCGGCTACCGCTACCGCCGCGCGGAGACGCCGGCCGCGGGTTAGCGCCTCGACGGCCGCAGGCCGAGGTGAGAGGGTGGGCGCATGCCCGCCCGCCTCGCCGGGGCCTGCGGCCTCCTCGCGTTCGTCACCGCGACGGCTGGCTGGATCGCCGGCGGCTTCGCCCAGCCGGCGGCTTACAGCGTCTCGCGTGACGACATCTCCGATCTGGGCGCCGTCACGGCGGCGAGCCCGTGGCTCTACAACCAGGTCGGCGCAAACCTGACCGGCTTGCTGGTCATGCTGACGGCGCTCGGGCTCTGGCGGGCGGTCACTCCTAGCCCCCTCGGCCGGCTCGGCGCGGCCGCGCTGTTCGTCGTGGGTGTGGGCGGCTTCTTCGACGGGATCTTCCGGCTCGACTGCCGTGGGATCGACGCCGCCTGCACGAACCACACGTGGCACGCGCACGCGCACAAGATCGAGTCCGGGATCACGGGGGCCGCCTTTCTGCTCGCGCCGCTCCTGTTCGCTCTCGCGTTCCGAAAGCTTCCGCTATGGCGGAGAGCGTGGCTGCCGAGCCTGCTGGTTTTCCCTGCGATCCTCGTCGCGAACGTCGCCTTCTCCGCGATCGGCGATGGCGCCGCGACGCGGGCCGGAACGGTCGTCGCGTTCGCCTGGGTCGCTTTCATCGGCGCGTGCCTGATCGCGTTGCCAGCCGAGGAGCAGGCACCGGCGCCTGCCGCGGCGGTGGCGGAGTAGCGCCATGGCGTACGACGAAGAGCTCGCCGATCGGATCCGCGCCCTCGTTGCGCGCCAAGAGGGCCTGACCGAGCAGAAGATGTTCGGCGGACTCGCGTTCCTGGTCAACGGGAACATGGCCGTCGCGGCGAGCGGCCAGGGCGGGATCCTCGTGCGCGTCGACCCGGCAGAGTCCGCCGCGCTCGTCGAGACGACCGGCGCCGAGGAGATGGTCATGCGCGGCCGCGCGATGGCGGGCTGGCTACGGGTCGAGCCGGCGGAGGACGAGCTGCCCGGCTGGGTCGAGCGCGGCGTTGGCTACGCGCGCTCCCTGCCGCCCAAGAGGTAGCGTCCGGGCATGACGATCGTCGTCGTCCTGCTCGTGATCATTCTGCTGCTGCTCGCCGGCGGCGCGATCCTCGGGCTCGCCTTCGAGCTGATCTGGCTCGCGCTGACGGGATTGATCATCGGGGCCCTCGGCCGCCTGGTGCTGCCGGGCCGTCAGGAGATCGGCCTGCTGCAGACGGCCCTGATCGGCATCGCGGCCAGTCTGCTCGGCGGGGTGCTCGGAGAGATCTTCGACGCGGGCTGGGTGATCCGCTTCCTCGTCGCGGTCGCGCTCGCGGCGATCGGCGTGACCCTCGTCCAGTCGCGCGGGCACACCGCACGGACCTAGCCGCCGGGCTTCGCGCCGGTCGACTTGTGGACGACCCAGCCGAGGCCGGCGCCGGCGGTGCCGGGCAGGCTCCGCAGGTCTTCGAGGCCTTCGCGCAGCTGTGCCTCGTCGGCGCCCGGTAGCTCCGAGAGTGCGCCCAGCGCGCTTTCGAGCACGTCGGCCGCGTAGCTCGCCTGGCCGGCCAGGTCCTGGTCGCGCCACCAGAACGGGCGCTCGCCCTCGACGACATCGTCGAAGCCGGCCTCGCGCAGCCAGCCGGGAAGCCGCGTGCCGGCGTCGCTCCACCCGGATGCGTCCATCCCGCGCACCATCGCGTCCACGAGCGCCTCGAACGCGGGAGTCGACGGCTCGGCCCGGCACGTCGAGTAGTCGACCTCGATTGCCGTTATCCCCCCGCCCGAAACGAGCACGCGCCGCGCCTCGCGAAGGACCGCGACCGGATCGGCCACGTGCTCGAGGAACCACATC
>JBIOZO010000142.1:0-17082 GCA_044871215.1 Gaiellaceae bacterium
ATCGCGACCGCCGGCTTCGACGAGGTGAGCATCGTCTCGCGCGGCGAGATCAGCCGGTACGAGGCGCCTGCGGCGAGCGCACGGGAGCCGACGTGCATCACGTGCTCGTGCGTCACGTCCGAGTAGGCGAAAACGACCTCGTCGACCTCGTGCTTGGCGATCAGCTCCTCGAGCCGCGCTTCGGGCTCGATCGGGATCCCTTCGGGGTAGAGCTCACCGGCCAGCTCGGGCGGGTACACCCGGCCCGCGATGTCCGGGATCTGCGTCGCCGTGAAGGCGACCACCTCGTACTCCTCGCGGCCTCGGTAGACGAGGTTGAAGTTGTGAAAGTCGCGGCCGGCCGCGCCCGCGATCAGTACCCGGGTTCTGTTCATGCATAGAGCTTATGCAGCTACACAGGACAGAGCGAGGCGCTACTAGCTCAGGTGCTCGCGGATCCGGTCCGCCACCGCCGACATCTGGATCTCGGCGCCCGTCACGTCTTTCAGCAGCTCGTCCGCGGTCGGCTTCTGGCCGAGCGACCACAGCTCGCGGAGCAGCGAGCCGGCCTCCCGCTGCGCGAACCAGTCGTTGCCGTAGCGCTCGCGCAGGTTGTCGCGGAGCTGGCTCTCGAAGGCCCACGAGCGGAGGTACGAGGTGACGTAGAAGCCGGAGTCGATGTCGGCCAGGAAGTTGGCCTCGCTGATCTCGAACTTGAGCGCGTCGCCGAGGATCTCGGCGTAGCGCTTCGGCATCCCGTCGACGCTCGTCGCGGAGTGGAACTCGAGCTCGTACAGCAGCTTCGCCGAGTAGCGCCGCACGAAGAAGAGCAGCCAGAGCATCCCCTCGGCCGCGTACTCGTCCGGGCGCGGGAAGTCGAGCTTGCGCTTCAGCCAGCCGGGCTCGTCGGTCAGGTGCTGCATCAGCATCGCCCAGCCCTCGGTGACGGCGACGTCGCCGAGCCGCTTCTCCTCCATCGCCAGCTCCCGCGAGGTGTTGCCGAAGTGCTCGGCGTGCCCGGCCTCGTGGAAGAACGCGCGCCAGTCGTCGGCGCCGCCGATCGGCTGGATCACGAGCATCACCTTGTCGGGCACTTCGATCGGCGAGCAGAACGCGCGCGGCGTCTTCTGCGGCCGCTGCTCGATATCGAGCTTGATGTTCTCCTGGCTGTCGAGGTCGATGCCGAGGTCGCCGAGGGTCGCCCGCAGCGCCGGCACCATCTTGTCGGCCGGGAAGCCCTCATCCCACTGCGGGGAGCGCAGCAAGCGCTGGACGTCCCAGCGCTGGAGGTCGTCGAGCGGCACGCCGAGCAGGTCCCGCGACGCCCTGTCGATGTGCTCCTCGTACAGCTGCTCGGTGTCCGCCAAGAACGCCTCGCACTGCGCGGCGAGCTCCTTCAGGCGGAAGCCGAAGCGCTCGTAGAGCTCGACGTAGGTCTTCACACCGAACGAGGGGAGCTCGCGCTGCACCACCTCGACACCGTCGAGGTAGATGGGGTTGAGGTGCTCCTCGGTTGCCTGCCACAGCGCGCGGTCGAGCTGCTCGCGCCGGCCGCGGTCGGCCTCGTTGGCCATCGTCGGCCGGATCATCCGGTAGGGCACCGTCTCGCCGTCGACCGTCACCTCGAGCTCGGCCTCGAGCTCGGCGAGCTTCTCGGCGTGCTCGCGCGTGAACTTACCGAGATAGCCCTCGCAGCCGAACTGCCAGAGCTCGCGGATCCGCCGGTCGCCGTTCACGGCCTCCCCGACGGCCTGCACGTTCTCGAGCTCTGTGAGCATCGCGTGCCGCTCGTAGATCTCCTCGAGCTCGAGGCGATCCTTCAGGCCCGCGTAGTGCTGGTAGTACTCCTCGTCGAGCTCGGCGATGAAGCGGTCGGCCTCGGCGCTGTAGGTCTCGATCTCCGGGGTGCTCGGCATTGACCGTAGGATATCCGGGTGCACGAGATCAGCCTTCAGACCGAGCGGCGGACGCAGCTGCTCGACATCACCGAGCAGGTCGAGCGGGCCCTGAACGGCGTCAACGGAGCCGCCGCGGCGCTGGTCTACGTGCCCCACACGACCGCCGGCGTGACCATCAACGAGGACATCGACCCCGAGTTGACGACCGACCTCGAGACGGCGATGGAGAAGATCGTCGAGGACGGCTGGAGCTGGCGTCACGACGACGCCGACGGCCCGAACGCGCCGTCGCACATGCGCGCGTCGCTGATCAGCCCGGAGGTGCTCGTGCCGCTGCAGGAGGGCAAGCTCGCACTCGGCCGCTACCAGGGGATCTTCTTCTGCGAGTTCGACGGGCCCCGCGAGCGCAAGGTCTACGTGACCACGCTTAGCTGACGCGCAACCGCGCGTTCACCTGATCTCAACCTGACCGGCGTACGTTCTGCCCGTGCCGGGCCGACTTCCGCTTGCGTTCGCGCTCTCGGTGGCGCTGGTGGTCGGCGTCGCGTTCTTCTCGCGTACGGAGGAGCCACACGCCCGGAGCCTCGCGGGGATCCACAAGATCCGTCACGTCGTCGTGATCATGCAGGAGAACCGCTCCTTCGACTCCTACTTCGGCACGTACCCGGGAGCGGACGGCCTGCCGCGCCGGAACGGGCACTTCACAGTCTGCTCGCCCGACCCGCGCACCGGAATCTGCTTCTACCCGTTCCACGACAGGCGGGACCGGAACAGCGGCGGCCCGCACGAGCATCTCGACGCGGTCCGCGACGTCAACGGCGGCAAGATGAACGGCTTCGTGCGCCAGGCCAGGCGCGGACTCGGTATCGGCTGCGGCGTCAACCCGGACGCGCCGCTCTGCTCGTTCGGGGCCGCCCATCCGGACGTGATGGGCTACCACGACCAGCGCGAGATCCCGAACTACTGGGCGTACGCGCGGCACTTCGTCCTTCAGGACCACATGTTCCAGCCGGACACGTCCTGGAGCCTGCCGGCCCATCTCTTCATGGTCTCCGAGTGGTCGGCCCGCTGCCGCACGCACGCCGCCGCGAGCTGCGTGACCGCGATCGAGAACCCGCTGGCGCCACCGCACGAGCCTCAGAACCCGACCGGCCGCGTCCCGATCTACGCCTGGACCGATCTCACCTACCTGCTGCACAAGCACCACGTCTCGTGGCGCTATTTCGTCGTGAAGGGCGCGCAGCCCGACTGCGACGAGGGCGGCATGGTCTGCAAACCGCGGAAGCAGAACGCCGGCACGCCGGGGATCTGGAACCCGCTGCCGTGGTTCGACACGGTCAGGGCCGATCACGAGCTGCGCAACATCGTCCCGCTGCGGCAGCTCTTCGGGCTGGCGAAGCGGGGGCGCCTCCCCGCGGTCTCGTGGGTCGTCCCGAGTAACCGCGTCAGCGAGCACCCGCCGAGCCTCGTAACGGCGGGCCAGAGCTTCGTCACGAGTGTCGTCAACGCCGTCATGCGCAGCTCCGACTGGCGCTCGACCGCGATCTTCCTCGCCTGGGACGACTGGGGAGGCTTCTACGACCACGTCGAGCCGCCGAAGGTGGACGAGAGCGGCTACGGCCTGCGCGTGCCGGCGCTCGTGATCTCGCCGTACGCGCGGCGCGGGTACGTCGACCACCAGACGCTGAGCTTCGACGCGTACGCGAAGTTCATCGAGGACGACTTCATCGGGTCCGCACGGCTCGACCCCGCGACGGACGGGCGGCCCGACCCGCGCCCGACCGTGCGCGAGAACGTGCCGCAGCTCGGCAACCTCGTCTCGGACTTCGACTTCCGCCAGCGGCCGCGCAGGCCCCTGCTGCTCCCGCTGCACCCGGCCTTCTCCTGAGTAGTCTGGCCGGGTGGCCGCGCCCGTCTCGAAGGACCAGGAGCTCGAGCTCTCGATCGACTCGCTCGCCTACGGCGGGAACGGCGTCGCCCGCCTGAACGGGTTCGTCGTCTTCGTTCGCCGCGGCCTGCCCGGGGACCGGGTTCGCGCGCGCGTGACGAAAGTGAAGCGCAACCACGCCGAGGCGACGGCGGTCGACGTGCTGGAAGGGAGCCGGCTGCGGGTCGAGGCGCCGTGCCGGCACTACCCGGAGTGCGGCGGCTGCCGTTTCCAGGATCTCGCCTACGAGGCGCAGTCGGCCGCAAAGGAGGAGCAGGTCGCGGACGCGCTTCGCCGGATCGGGGGGATCGCCGAGCCACCCCTCGAGCCGATCGTCCCGGCCGAGGAGGTCTTCCACTACCGCAACAAGCTCGAGTACTCGTTCACCCAGACGCCCGAAGGTCCGGCGCTCGGGTTCCACCGTGCCGGCCGCTGGGACGAGGTCCTCGACATCCGCCGGTGCTGGCTCACGACCGACGTCGGCAACGCCGTGCGCGAGGCCGTCCGGGAGTGGGCGAGGGCCGAGCGGCTCGAGGCCTACGACCAGTCCGAGCACACCGGCTACCTCCGTCACCTCGTCCTGCGCGAGGGCCGCAACACGGGGCAGCTGCTGGTGCAGCTCGTGACGGCGGCCGGCGAGCGCTTCGACCGGGACGAGTTCGGCGAGGTGCTGCGCCGCTTCCCCGAGGTGCGCTCCATCCACTGGTCGGTGAACGAGACGCCGGCCGAGGTGACGAACCTGCCGACGACGCTGCTGTGGGGCGAGGACGCGATCGAGGAGGAGCTTTGCGGGCTGCGCTTCCGCGTGCGGCCGAACGCATTCCTGCAGACGAACACGCGCATGGCCGAGCGGCTCTACGAGCTGGCCGGCGAGTACGCGGGCCTCACCGGCGACGAGACGGTCTACGACCTCTACTGCGGGATCGGGACGATCGGGCTGACGATGGCGTCGCAGGCGCTGACGGTGTGGGGGGTGGAGGTGTCCGAGGAATCCGTGGCGTGCGCGCTCGAGAACGCCGACCTGAACGGGGTCACAAACGCGGCGTTCTTCGCCGGCGAGGTTGGCGCGTCGCTCGAGGAGCTCGCCGACCGTGCCGGGCCGCCCGACGTGGCCGTGGTCGACCCGCCGCGCGCCGGCCTCTCGGGCAAGGCGCTACGACGCCTTGCGCGGCTCGAGGCATCGCGGATCGTCTACGTCTCGTGCAACCCCACGACGCTGGCCGCGAACGTGAAAGAGCTGCGGAAGGAGTGGGGCTATAGCCTCGAGCGCGTGCGTCCGGTGGACATGTTCCCGCACACGCCGCACGTGGAATCCGTGGCGCTCCTTACTCGGAGCTGAGCTCCGCGTCGATCGCCCCGCGCAGCTCGTCCAGGTGGCCCCGCAGCGTGTCGATGCGCTCGCGGCCCAGCCGCTCCTCGACCGACTCGGCGAAGGCCCGGAAGCGCGGGCGCGCCCTCTTCAGCAGCTGCTGCCCCGCCGGGTTCAGGCTGATCAGATACGAGCGGCGGTCGTCGGGGTTCGGGATCCGCATGATGTGCCCGCGCTGATCGAGGCGGCCGACGCGGAAGAGCACCGTCGAGAGCGGCATCTTCATCCGCTCGGCCAGCAGCGTCGGCGTCCACGGGCCTTCGGCCCCGATCAGCACGTAGAAGGGGTAGTCCTCCGGCGGCAGCTCGTCGAGACCAGCGAGCGAGGCCTCGATCAGCCGCTCCCGCATCTGGTTCGTGCGGAAGACGTCGAGCAGGATCGTGTCGGGGCCGGTGTCGGCCATTACCGCAACCTTGTGGTAAAGTAGTGCAAGATTGTGTTAAGAGTACTGCGCGCAGGGGTCGTCGTGATCGCCGTCGCCGTCGGGTGTGGAGCGGCCGGCGCTGCCGCGCCCACCAAGCTGCACGTCGGGGTGTCCGCCTCCTTCGCCCTCTCGGGAGGCGGCGCCCTGTGGGTGACCGACCGGCTCGACAACCGGCTCATTCGCGTCGACCCCGCCGCCGGCCGCGTGAAGTGGAAGCGCGGCATCCCGAGCAGCCCGTTCGGCGTCGCGTACGGCGCCGGCAGCGTCTGGGTCGGCTCGCGCAACGGCGGCCGTGTCACCCGTGTAAACCCGGTCACGAAGAAGATCCTGGCGCGCATCTCGGTCGGCTCCGCCCCGTACGCGCTCACGTACGGCGGCGGGGCCGTCTGGGTCTCGAACGAAGGCGCGGGCACCGTCAGCCGGATCGCCCCAAAGCGGAACCGGGTCGTGAAGACGATCCGGGTCGGCGGCGGGCCGAACGGGATCGCCGTCGCCTTCCGCAAGGTCTGGGTCGCCGACTACGGCCACAGCCACCTGATCCGCATCGACCCGGTGCGCAACCGCGTCGAGAAGCGCATCTCGCTGCCGAAGGCCGACTGGATCTCGGCGTCGGCCGATGCTCTCTGGGTCTCGAGCGAGACGGGCAAGATCTACAAGGTCGACCCGGGCACGATGGCGGTCGAGGGGACGGTCACGGTCGGCGCCAATCCGCTCGCGACCACGTGGGTCGCCGGCAACCTCTGGGTCCCGAACATCGACGACAACACGGTTTCGGTCGTGGATCCGGCCACCAGCTCCGTCCTTCGCACCTTTCCGGTCGGCCAGAGCCCGCTCGCCGTCGCCTCAGCGGCCGGGTCTGCCTGGGTCACCTCTGACTTCGAGGGTGACCTGTGGCGGCTCGACCCCTGACGGCGCGCCAGAGCAGGTCCGCATTCGGCAGCAGGAAGCCGACCGCAAGCAGCGGCAGCGCCGGCAAGCCGTCCACGTCGAGCCAGGTCGCGAGCGCCATCGTCCCGCCGATCGAGGCGGTCAGGCACAACCACGTCCAGCCGGTGCGCAGCTGCCAGCGCGCCGCCGCGCCGAGGAAGAGGGCGAAGAAGAGGAGATCGGGGAGGCCGAGCCGAGCCGCGCCGAAGCTGCCGGGCACCGGGAACTCGAACGACAGCGAGAAGAAGACGTGCTCGTGGTGCTGGGTGATCTCCTTCGTCGGCCCGCGGAAGACCGAGTACGCGTCGACCCACGGGATGATGCAGGCGACGAGCACGACCCAGCTGAGCTCCTCGAAGAGCCAGAGGAACGACCAGCCGACGAACGTCATCGCGGCGAGCTTCGCGAAGTTCGCCAGGATGCCCGCGCCGGCCCACTCGAGCAGGACGGCGGCAACGCCGCATGTCACCGCAACGGCGAACAGCTGCGGGAGCGGTCGCGCGCGCAGCGGCAGTGCGAGCCACACCAGCGCGAACACCGCCGGGATCAGGACGAACGTCAGCCATGCGAGGTCTCGCCACAGCGTCGTCGAGAACCACGACTCGTGCGTGGCGTAGTAGACCCCGAGCGCGGCCGCCAGGGCGACGAACGCGACGACGCGACGGCTCAGTACGGAGGCAGCTCGGCCCACCAGGGCCCCAGCGCCTTGAATGCGTTCCAGAAGCGGGTCTTCGCGGGCGCCTCGTCGAGCGAGTCGTCGATGTCCGGCACGTAGAGCGCCTGGATCGTCGCGGTGAAGCGCTGCAGCTCGCCGAGGGTGGGCTCGAGCCGGTCGGCGAGCGGGAACTCGATCCCGTTCAGGAACTCGAGCGCCGACTCGCCCATCACGACGACCAGCTTCGGCTGGACGATGTGCAGCTCCCGGATCAGCCAGCCGCGCGCCTGCTCCTCGTCACCGCCGGCGAGCTTGAAGCAGTTCGTCCCGTAGATCGCGAGCGGGTCGACGTTCAGCCGCTGCAGCGACTTGAGCAGCGCCTGGCCGGCTCGACCGTAGAAGGCGACCCCTTCCTGCACCTCCGCCGGCTGCGGCGAGTGCTTGAGCAGAAAGACGTCGGCGAGCGGGTGACCCGAGCCAAGCACCGGCACCTGCCCCTCGCCTGCGGCACGCGCGATCTCATCGCCGAGCTCGTTCGTCTCGGCGATTGCTTTTTGCAGGTACTTCTCGAAGATCTCGTCGGTCACGGCAGCCACTGAGCTTTGGACCTTTCTCGCCTAGCGCACCCTTTCCTTGGCCTGCGCCGCCCACTTGAGCGACTGCAGGTAGAGCAGCGAGCGTGGCCGCCGCAAAACCTGCGCGGTGCGCAGACTGGCGAGGAACTCCTCGGGCCCGTCGAAGGCACGCATCCGCACCGCGCCGGTGCCGACGCCCTGCAGGACGTGGGCGTCGGAGCCCGCACCCATCGTCAGGCCGTACTTGCGCGCGAAGCGCAGCGCCTCGTCGTTGTACGCCTCGAACAGGAGCCGCGCGTTGTAGACCTCGAGTACATCGACCTGCGTGAGGTGGCGGTGCAGCGTCGCCGGCTCCGGAATCGCATGCAGGCGGTCGAAGGGGTGGGGGAGGTAGACGACTCCGCCCTGTGCGCGGATCGCCTCGACCGTCTCACCGAATGAGAGCCCCCTCGGGATCTCCTCGGACAGAAAGAGGCCGATCACCTCGCCCTGGTCCTTCGTCTTCACCTCCTCGCCCGGGATCACGACGAGGTCGCGGTCGCGGGCCTGCTCGACCGCCTCGAGGGCGCCGCCGAACACGTTGTGGTCGGTGACCGCGATCGCGCCGAGTCCCTCCGCCTCCGCGTGGTCGAGCAGATCCTCGACCGGGATCTGGCAGTCGTGTGACCAGTTCGTGTGGAGATGGAGGTCGACCACGATCCAGTCGCGGTCGGCCTGCGGCTCGGCCTTGCGCTCGCCCCGTCGCCTGGTCGCCAGACCTCGGTAGAGCTCGTCGAGCTCGCGGGCCGCGGCGGCGAAGCTCTGCGGCTCGGCGCTCTCGCGGGCGCGGGCCGCTTCGCGTTCGAGATGCCCGTCGTCCTCGGCCAGCCGAAGCAACGCGGCCGCGGCGAGCTCGGGCTGCTCCGCGATTCCGGGCGGCCGGACGATCGCAGCGCCGGAGGCGGCCGCCTCGAGGCAGACGCGGTCGAGACCCGCGAGCGCCGGCACGAAGATCGACGCCTCGTTCAGGAGCTGCGCGCGCGAAGGCCCGTCGCGCAACGTCCGCACGTGGACGCGCCCGCGAAGCGCCCTAGGCAGCGCCGGCCGGCCGGCGAGCGGCTTGGTGCGCAGGAAGACGAGCTCCCAGGCGGGCAGCGACGCGAGCGCCCGCACGACGGCGCGGGTCAACGCCCGCTCGCCAGGCCGCCACTCGAGCACGACCGCCTTGCGCTTGCGACCGGGCGTGAAGAGCTCGAGGTCGACGCCGGGCGTGATCACGCGGTAGTCACCGGGCAGCCGCTCTCCGGCGGCCTGCGCGGTGCGCTCGGACGTCGCGACCAGCGCGTCGATGCGGCCGAGCAGCCGCTCGCGCTGCGCCTTGCCGGGCGGGTAGCCGAGCCGCTCGGGTGCGAGGAACGTCGCGACCGCGAAGGCACGCGCGTCGCGAAGCGCAAGGTACGAGAGGCTCGGCAGCCCCGGCTCGAACCCGTGCACGACGTCGTACTCGCCGCGGGCGAGCGCGGCCGACAAGTTGTTGCGCACGCCGACCGGGACCCCGATCCGGCTGCGACGCGAGACCGGCACCGCCGGCCCCAGCGCGATCACGTCGTGGCTTCCGCCGTCCAGAAGCGCGCGGCGGCCGGCGATCAGGTCGGCCGTGCGAGTCGACGGCGCGAGCACGGTGAGCTCGTGGCCGAGGCCGCGCAACTCGTGCGCGACCCCGGCCACGTGCTCGTTGACGTCGTGCGGCCTCGACCAGGCAAAGGGCGTGACCAGACAGACACGCAGGCCCATGTCCGGCGAGTCTAGCCCGGCACGGGCGCCGCTACGGCTTGACGCTTTCCTTGGCCGACGCCGTCTTGCGCGCGTGCTTGCGGATGAAGTCCTCCGTCGTGTCGCGCGCCTCGTCGTCCGGGTGCTGGACGGGCGGCGACTTCATCAGGTAGGAGCTCGGCGCCTCGAGCGCGCCGGAGATGCCGTTGTCGAGCGCGAGCTTCGTCAGCCGCACCGCGTCGATCACGACGCCGGCCGAGTTCGGCGAGTCCCAGACCTCGATCTTCAGCTCCGCGTTCAGCGGCACGTCCCCGAACGAGGTGCCCTCGAGCCGGATGTAGGCCCACTTGCGATCCTCGAGCCACGGCACGTAGTCCGACGGCCCGACGTGGATGTTCTTCTCGCCCAGGTCGTACGGCACCGTCGACTTGACCGAGTTCGTCTTGGAGATCTTCTTCGACTCGAGCCGGTCTCGCTCCAGCATGTTCATGAAGTCGGCGTTGCCGCCGAAGTTCAGCTGGAAGGTGCGGTCGACCTGCACGCCGCGGTCGCGGAAGATGCTCATCAGGACCCGGTGAGTGATCGTCGCGCCGACCTGCGACTTGATGTCGTCGCCGATGATGGGGACGCCTGCCTCCTCGAAGCGCCGCTGCCAGTAGTTCTCGCGGGCGATGAACACCGGCATGCAGTTCACCATCGCGCAGCCCGCGCGCAGGATCTGCTCCGTGTACCACTTCGTCGCCTCCTCGGAGCCGACGGGCAGGTAGTTGATCACGACGTCGGTGTTCGTCTCCTTGAGGATCCCGACCACGTCGTCCGTCTCCCCGGGCGCCTTCTCGACGACCTCGGAGAGGTACTTCCCGAGCCCGTCGTGCGTCATGCCGCGCGAGACCTTCACGCCGGTCTTCGGCACGTCCGAGAACTTGATCGTGTTGTTCGGCTGCGCCCAGATCGCCTCGGATAGGTCCTTGCCGACTTTGCCCGTGGTGACGTCGAAGGCGGCCGTGAACTCGATATCGCTGACGTGATAGCCGCCGAGATCGACGTGCATGAGGCCGGGGACGAAGTCCTCGGGGTCGGCGTTCTTGTAGTACTCGACGCCCTGCACGAGCGAGCTCGCGCAGTTGCCGACGCCGATGATCGCGACGCGCACCTTGTCGCCGCCGCGGCGCGACTTGCCGTTGCTGCCGTTCGTCGAAGCCATTTGATCCTTTCCCGCGAGCCGCTCGGTGAGCGTCTCGACGATCAGGTCGTTGAGGTTGCGCCTGCGCTGCGCCGCGCGGGCGGCCAGCTTGTCCTTCAGCTCCGGGGGCATGCGCAGGAGCACCGAGCCGCTCTTCCCGGGCTCCTTGCCCGCGCGGCCGCTCGGGTCGAACGAGACGGCGAAGCGGGAGGCGAGGATGCCGACGGCGACGTCGTTGAGGCTGCGGCCGCTGCGCCGCACCTCGTCGGAGAGCAATCGCTTTAGCTCACCTGGCATCCGGACGAGCACATGCTTGCGCGTTGGAGCTAGCACAGGAGTGCTAGCAGTGTAACCGAGATGGAGGGCGAGCGCACCGGCGTGCGCCGCGCGCGCTAGTCCGCGCGCTTGCGCAGCTGGCCGCGCACGCTGAAGACGCGCTGCAGCACCGTGAACCACGCGGTCACGGCAAGGAAATAGATCGCCCACTGCAGCCCGCCCCACGGCGCGAACACCAGGCCGGCGGTGATGACGACTACGCGCTCGGCCCGGCTGCCGAGTCCGACGTCGCCCTTGAGGCCGAGCAGCTCGGCCTTGGCGCGGGCGTAGGAGACGAGGAAGGATCCGGCCATCGCCGCGAAGGTGAAGCCAACCGCGATGTCGTTTCCCTCGCGCGCAAAGACGAGCGCGACGGCGGTTAGCACGAATCCTTCGCTGACGCGGTCGGAGATCGAGTCGACGAACGCGCCGAAGGGCGTCGCCTTCCCGCCGTGACGCGCGAGCGCGCCGTCGAGGATGTCGAGCACCGAGCCGACGACGAACACGACGGCCGCCAGCCAGTACAGGAGCCACGGCCGGTGGTAGGCGAACCAGACGGTGACCGCCGAGAGCGCGCAGAGCGTGATGCCGGCGGCAGTGAGCGCGTTCGGTGTCACGCGGGTGCGCGCGAGGCCGCCGATCCAGCGTGCGGCGAGCTTGCGGGTGCCGTCGGTGTAGCCGCGCTTGACCCAGGCGAGGGTCTCGGCCCGGGTCACGCTGCCGAGGGCGCGGTGCGGCGGCGGCGCAGCGGGACGCGGTAGACGATCAGCCCAGCGATCACCGCGACGATGATCCCGCCGACCACGTCCAGCCAGAAGTGGTTCCCGGTGGCCATCACGCTGAACCAGACCCAGGCGGGCCACAGCAGCCAGAGCGTCTTCGCGACCTTGCTCCGGCAGACGGAGGCGAGCACCAGCCCGACGATCAACGCATCGGCCGCATGCAGGCTCGGCATCGCCGCGTAGGGGTTCGCGGCGAACTCGACGAGGCCGCTCCCGTGGTTGAGCTCGCCGAAGTTCGAGAGCGTGTCGTTGAAGCCGAAGTCCGGGAACATCCGTGGCGGCGCGGTGGGAAGCAGCACGTAGCCGATCAGCCCGAACGCGTTGGCCAGGAGCACCCAGTTGCGGAAGCGGATGAACGCCTCGTTGCGGCGCAGGTAGACCCATAGCAGCGCAACGCCGAGAACGGTGAACTCCGAGTTCCAGTACGTCCACGACGCCAGCGTCGCCAGCAGGTGCGAGCCGTCCACCAGGCGCTGCAGGCTGAGCTCGAAGAGCGCGTTCACGTGACGCTCGATCCCGATCACGTGCAAGCCGTTGTCGAAGGCTCGCGGCGGGTTTCGGTCGGCAATGCCGCGGGCGAGCTGGTACGCGGCGAGGAAGCCGAACCAGATCGCGACCTGCAGGCCGAAATCCGCCCAACCACGCGGCAGGACCCGGCGACCGGCTGAGACCAGAGCGCTCACGGGAACGCCTATTTTAACGCCCCCACCAGAGGGCTTCTTCCCGGGGCGCTCAGCCGCCGATCTGGGACATGGATCGCGAGGCGCGCACGAAGCCCGCGTCGTTGATCTTGTGCTTGAGCTCTTTGTGCCGGACGGCGAAGCGCAGCTGCCGCTCGAGCTCTTGGTCCGACGCGCCCTCGCGCAGCGGCGTCTTGAGGTCCCACTCGCGGCGGGAGAAGAGGCAGGTTCGCAGCTGGCCGTCGGCTGTCAGCCGTAGCCGGTCGCAGCTGGAGCAAAACGGCTCGGACACGGGATTGACGAAGCCGACCTCGCCCGCGCCGTCGGCAAAGCGAAAACGGCGTGCGGTGGACGACGCTTTGGCGGGGATCTCGACGAGCGGCCAGCGCTCCTCGATCAGCGCGCGGATCTCGCCGCCGGTGAGCACGTCGTCGCCACGCCAGGACTCGTCCGCGTCCAGCGGCATGAACTCGATGAAGCGCACGACGTAGGGCTTGGTGCGAGCGAGCTCGGCCAGCGCGGGAACTTCGACCTCGGTGAAGCCGCGCATCGCCACGCAGTTGATCTTGATCGGCCGGAGCTCGGGGTAGCGCTCGGCCTCCTCGAGGCCGGCCAGCACGCGATCGAGCGCATCCCGGCGCGTGATCTCGGTGAAGCGAACGTGCGAGAGCGAGTCGAGCGAGACGTTCAGCCGTGTCAGGCCGGCCTCGACGAGCGGCCCTGCCAGGCGGTCGAGCAACACGCCGTTCGTGGTCAGCGAGAGGTCGTTCACGCCCGGCGTCCCGGCCAGCATCCGCACGAGCTCGGGAAGGTCGCGGCGCACGAGCGGCTCGCCGCCGGTCAACCGCACCTCCTCGACGCCCATCGCCGACAACAGGCGGACGAGCCGTGCGATCTCCTCGAAGCTCAACACCTCGTCACGCGGCAGCCACTCCAGTCCCTCCGCAGGCATGCAGTACCTGCAACGGAAGTTGCACTTGTCGGTGACCGAGACTCGCACGCTCTTGAGCTCCCGTCCCCAGGAATCGCGCAGCGGTTCCATCACGTCAGCGTAGCCGAGGTTTTACGCCCCCCGGACCGCGGAAGATCGGCGAGGCCAACCCCCAACCTTGGGAGGAACGACAGATGTCGGACATGGAGCAGGAAGGCCAGGGCGGCGCCAGCGAGGGCCTCGACGACGAGCAGGGCGGCGGCATGGGCGGCGACTCGGAAGGCGGCGGCTCTGAAGGCGGCGGCATGGGCGGCGGCTCCGAGGGTGGCTCGGAAGGCGGCGGCATGGGCGGCGACTCGGAAGGGGAGTCCGGCGGCGGGATGTAGCCCGCCCAGCCTTGCGATTGGAAGGCGCCGTCAGCGGCGCCTTCCGCGTTGTTGGAGGGAGGTGAAGAGATGACCGAGCGTGAGACCAACGGCGAGGAGCTGATCGACGACGAGGGTCGCAACCCGACCCAGCAGGAGATCGACGGCGACCGCGAAGGTGCCGCAAGCGACTGGGACGAGACGAACGACGAGCCCGCGGCGGGCGAGGGCGGCCAGGAGAGCGTCTAGCCGCGCGCCCTAGACTCGCGCGGTGCCGCTGCTGGCGCTGATCCTGGTCACCGCGATCTGGGGCGTCACGTTCGTCCAGGTCAAGGACGCCGTCGAGATCTACCCGCTGTTCGCCTTCCTCGCGGTGCGGTACGCGATCGCGACCGGCGCGCTCGCGCTCGTCGGCGGGCGGCGAGTACTCACGCTCGGCCGTTCCGGCTTGCTCGCCGGGGCGGTGCTGGGCGTGCTGCTCGGCCTCGGGATCGGGCTGCAGACCGCGGGCCTCGAGCGAACGACGGTCTCGAGCACCGGCTTCATCACGGGGCTGTACGTCGTGCTGACGCCGCTCTTCGGCCTGCTGCTCTTCCGCACGCGCGTGGGGCCGGAGGTCTGGGCCGGGGTCGTGCTCGCGATCGTCGGGCTCGCCCTGCTCAGCGGCGTTCCCGTCGGCTCCCCCGGCGGCGACCTGCTGGTACTCGTCTCCACCGCCGCCCAGGCCCTGCAGATCGTGATGGTCGAGCGCTACGCGAGCCGCTATGACGCGATCGCGCTGGTGCTCGTGCAGATGGGCGCCTGCTTCGCCGGCTTTCTCGCGATCGCCCTCGTGCTCGGCCAGCTCGAGGTGCCGCACGGCTGGACGGTGTGGGGCGCACTGCTCGTGACGGGCGTCTTCGCCAGCGCGCTCGCCTACCTGATCCAGGTCTGGGCGCAGCGCCGCATCTCGGCAGCGCGGATCGCACTCGTCTTCGCGCTCGAGACGGTGTGGGCCGGGATCTTCGGCTACTGGCTCGCCGACGACCGACTCGGGTGGCTGGGGTGGGGCGGCTGCGCCCTCATCCTGGCCGGCATCGTCCTGGCCGAGCCGGCAGCGGCCGGCTTGCTCAGACGCTGGTCGCGTGCCGCGCCCGACGTTTTCTGACCGCGTCCCTGAGCTAGCCTTGCTACTATCCCACTAAGATTTTCTTACAACCAAGGAGATACCAGCATGGCTAAGACGATCGGCATCGACCTCGGCACGACCAACTCGGCGATGGCCGTGATCGAGGGCGGCGAGCCGGCCGTGATCCCGAACGCCGAGGGCGGCCGCACGACGCCGTCCGTGGTGGCGTTCACGAACGACGGCCAGCGACTCGTCGGGGCGCCCGCGAAGCGCCAGCAGGTGACGAACCCGCAGAACACCATCTTCTCGATCAAGCGCTTCATGGGCCGCAAGTTCGGCGAGGTCAACGAGGAGATGAAGATCGTCCCGTACGAGGTCGTGGAGGGCCCGAACGGCGACGTGCGTGTCAAGGCGGCGGACAAGGACTACGCGCCGCCGGAGATCAGCGCGATGATCCTCCAGAAGCTGAAGGCCGACGCCGAGGCGTACCTTGGCGAGGCGGTCACCGACGCGGTGATCACCGTCCCGGCCTACTTCAACAACGCGCAGCGCGAGGCGACCAAGGACGCCGGCAAGATCGCCGGGCTCAACGTCCTCCGGATCATCAACGAGCCGACCGCCGCGGCGCTCGCGTACGGCCTCGACAAGGAGGCCTCCGACCACACCATCCTCGTCTTCGACCTCGGCGGCGGCACGTTCGACGTGTCGGTGCTCGAGCTCGGCGAGGGCGTCTTCGAGGTCAAGGCCACCAACGGCGACAACCACCTCGGCGGCGACAACTTCGACAAGACGATCGTCGACTGGATGGTCGCCGAGTTCAAGCGCGATCAAGGCATCGACCTCGCGCAGGACAAGATGGCTCTGCAGCGCCTGTACGAGGCAGCCGAGCGGGCGAAGATCGAGCTTTCCTCGACGATGACGACGCAGATCAACCTGCCCTTCGTCACCGCTACGCCCGAGGGCCCGAAGCACCTCGACCTGCAACTCACGCGCGCGAAGCTCGACGAGCTGACCGCCGAGCTGCTCGAGCGCACGGTCGGCCCGACGAAGCAATGCCTGGCCGACGCCGGAATCGATGCGTCGCAGATCGACCACGTCGTGCTCGTCGGCGGCATGACCCGCATGCCTGCGGTGCAGGAGAAGGTCAAGGGCCTGATCGGCAAGGACCCGCACAAGGGCGTCAATCCCGACGAGGTCGTCGCCGTCGGCGCGGCCATCCAGGGCGGCGTCCTCAAGGGCGAGGTCAAGGACGTGCTCCTGCTCGACGTCACCCCGCTCTCGCTGGGGATCGAGACCAAGGGCGGCGTCTTCACCCGCCTGATCGAGCGCAACACGACCATCCCGACGAAGAAGTCCGAGACGTTCACGACCGCCGAGGACAACCAGCCTTCCGTCGAGGTGCACGTCCTCCAGGGCGAGTCCGAGATGGCGCTCTACAACAAGACGCTCGGCAAGTTCCAGCTCGTCGGCATCCCGCCGGCGATGAGGGGCACGCCGCAGATCGAGGTCACCTTCGACATCGACGCCAACGGGATCATCAACGTGTCGGCCAGGGACCACGGCACCGGGAACGAGCAGCAGATCAAGATCGAGGGCGGCTCGGGCCTGAAGCCGGAGGAGGTCGACCAGATGATCAAGGATGCGGAGGCGCACGCCGACGAGGCGCACCGTCTGCGCGAGCTGGCCGACGCCAAGAACCAGGCCGAGTCGCTCGCCTACGGCACCGAGAAGAGCCTCAAGGAGCACCGCGAGAAGCTCGACGAGAGCGAGGCCTCGACGATCGAGGGCCGCGTGATGGAGCTGAAGCAGGCGATCGAGACCGACGACCTGAGCGAGATCCGTGCCAAGACGGACGCGCTCCAGCAGGCCTCGCAGAAGCTCGCCGAGGCGGTCTACGCGCAGGCGTCGGCGCAGCAGGCGCAGTCGTCCGCGAACGGTGAGAGCGAGCCCGACTCCGACGACGAGGTGATCGAGGACGCCGAGGTCGTCGACGAGGAGGCCAAGACCTCGTGACCGAACACGGGGCGGAGGCCGGTGTCACCCTGGAGGAGCAGGTCGCGGCGCTCGAGGCCGAGCGCGACGAGCACCTGAACGACCTCAAGCGGGTGGCGGCCGAGTTCGAGAACTACCGCAAGCGGGTCCTGCTCCTCCAGGGTGACACCGGCCTCCGCCCCGTGTTCGGTCACGAGGTCTTGGCCTCCTCGTCGACGAC
>JBIOZO010000143.1:0-2996 GCA_044871215.1 Gaiellaceae bacterium
AGGCGCTCGGCCAGCCAGGCCGCGGCCTCCTTTGCCCGCCGGTACTCCGCGAGCCGCCGTGCCAGCTCCTCGGCCGCCTCCTCGGGCTCGAGCTCCGAGAGCTCGGCATCTTCGTCCGGGAACAGCCCGCGGGCCTTCAGCTCGAGGAGCGCCGCGACGAGCACGAGGAACTCGCCGCAGGCCTCGAGGTCGAGCTCGTTTCGCTCGGCCAGCCGTTCGACGAAGGCCAGCACGATCCCGGCCACGTCCACCTCGGCGAGATCGATCTCCTCCTTGAGGACGAGCGTCAGCAGCAGGTCGAACGGGCCTTCGAAGGCATCGAGATCCAGCTCGAGCTCGCGCACGACCACGCGGCGGAACCTACCGAGAGGGCCGGACGCGGCCCTTCGGGATTGCCATCGCCGGCGGCTCAGGCTCCTTGTGGCGCCGCCGGGGGATCATGCGGCGGCCGCCGGCCTCGCCGCCGCGGATGAACTGCCACCAGATGAAGAAGGCGGTCGAGACAACGAAGACGACCAGCGAGACCCACGCATTCAGGCGCAACCCGGCGAAGTGGTGCGCGGGATCGATCCGCAAGAGCTCCTCGACGAAGCGACCGGCCGTGTAGTACGAGACGTAGAGGGCGAAAAGGGCGGGCGGCTTGAAGCGGTAGCGCCGGTCGAGCAGCAGGAGCAGGCCCACGCCGACGAGGTCGTAGACCAGCTCGTAGAGGAAGGTAGGATGGAAGGTCGCGTCGTTCTCGTAGCCGGCGACGCGGTGCTCGAAGTCGATCTTCAGGCCCCAGGGGAGATCGGTTGGCTTGCCGTACAGCTCCTGGTTCCACCAGTTGCCGATGCGGCCGATGCCCTGCGCGAGCAGGAGGCCCGGCGCGACCGCGTCCATGAAGTCGCGCACGGGAACGCCCTCGCGGTGGACGATGTAGGCGCCGACGAGGCAGCCGAGCAGGATCCCTCCCCAGACGCCGAGGCCGCCCTCCCAGACGGCGAAGACGCCCTTCCACTTGGGGCTCGAGACCTCGTTCCAGCTCGTGATGTCGTGGTAGACGCGCGCGCCGACGATGCCGGCCGCGACGCCCCAGACGGCGACCTTGAGGACGAGGTCCCAGTCGCCGCCGCGCCGCGTCCACCGCACGCCGGTCAGCCAGATGCAGGCCGCGATCGCGACGAGCAGCGTCAGCCCGTACATGTGAATCGTCAGCGGGCCGAGGTCGAGCGTGCCGCTGTGCGGCGAGGGGATGGAGCCGAGGCCGATCACGCGGGCAACATTCTGCCCACGGGCTTCGACGCCTGCCTCGGAGGGCCGCGGCTAGATCAGGATCTCGATCGCCGTCTCGTACGGGCAGCCCTGCTCGATCAACTCGACCGCGAAGTGCAGGTCGATGTCGTGGCGGGCAGCGAGAGCCACCGCGTCGCTCGGGTCGAACCCGGCGCGGATCAGCTCCTCGGCGCGCCAGTGCTCGACGCGCTCCATCTCCGTCTCCTGGACGACGTGTACTTCGGCCGCAGTCATGTACCTCGTATTCGGTGCGAGGCGGCTTGCGGATCTCCCCCTGAAAGGGGATCTCAACCGATGCGGCGGGCGATTCGCAGCGCCTCGGCTCGGGAGATCCGACCCTCCAGCCTCAGCGTGACCGGCCCGTGCGTCCAGAGCAGCACGTTGCCGGTGATCTTGACCGTGCGTTCCTGGAACTCGCCGTTGGTGTTGAAGTAGGTCAGCGTGTGCGGTGGGCCTTCGACCCAGAGGCCGGGCGCCCCGTTCACGCGGACGGGCTCCACGGACGACTTCGCGCCCACCGACTTCTTCAGCAGCGTGTAGCCCCTCGCCAGGTATTCGGAGAGCAGCACGGGCCGGTCGCCGACGCGCAGGATCACCGTGCCGAGCGCACCGTCGAGCACGTACGTGGCGGGCGCGCCGTCGAGCGGCGGCAATTGGAGGTGGAAGCCGAGCCGCCGCTGCGCCTGCTCGAGCGTGAGCCGCCGGCCGAGACCGCCCGCCTTCGCGCGCTCCTGTGCCTCGGGCAGCGTGTCCACCCGCTCGACGGTGACGCCGTTCAGGTGGAACCAGCGCAGGATCGTCGTGCGCGCCTGCGGCACCGCGAAGGCGGCGGCGATCGCGACGGCGACCACCGCTGCAGCGAATGCGACCTGCCGCCAGGGGAACGGCCTGCCCTCGTAGCGCGCGCGGCGGCTGAGGTCAGGCGCGGGCGGGAACGCCAGCTCGCGGCCCAGTGCCTCGAGTCGCTGCTCGAGCGAGCTCACCGCTCGTCCTCCAGGCTCTCGCGCAGGCGCGCGAGCGCGCGCGCGAGGCGCGACTTGACCGTCCCGCGCCGGATCCCGAGCGCCGCCGCCGTTTCCTCCTCGGAGAGCTCGAGCAGGAAGCGGCACGCGATCGCGTCGCGGTGGTCGTCGGGCAGCCGCTCGACCGCTGCGAGCAGGCGTTTCTGGTCCTCACGCGCGAGGAGCGCCGCCTCGGGGGACGGGACCGCGTCCCCCGGGCGGGTCTCGACGGCCGCGCGCAGGGCGAGCCGCTCCCGGCGGCCAGCCGAGCGGCGGCGGTTGCGAGCTTCGTTGGCGACGATCCGCAGCAGCCACGGCCGCAGCTCGGCGCCACGGCGGAAACGTCCGAGCGCGCGGTGCGCCTTGACGAAGCCGTCCTGCGCGGCTTCCTCGGCGTCGGCGGCGTTGCCGGCCAACAGGTAGGCCGTGCGGAACGCGATCCCCTGATATGTGCGCACAAGCGTCTCCCAGGCCTCGAGGTCGCCGCGCCGGGCTCGTTCCACGAGCTCGGCTTCGTCCAGTGGCCGGTCCACCACTAGCGGGTCATACACCGCCCGGCGACGTTCCGTTCCCTGGGAACCCCGCGCGGCCCGCCGGTGTAGAGGCTGTGACCACGAAAGGAGCCGACATGTTCCGCCTGAGCATCGCGATCGTCCTCGCCGCGCTGGCCCTCCCCGCCGCCGCGCTCGCGAAAGGTCCGACGGAGGGAACCATCTCCGG
>JBIOZO010000144.1:0-3129 GCA_044871215.1 Gaiellaceae bacterium
GCCGGCTACGAAGCGCACCACGCGCGCGTCGACAACACCCGGGAGACGTTCACGCTGCAGGAGACCCCGATGGGGAGTTTTCTACTCGTGTGGTTCGAGGGCGACGTGCAGAAGGCCTTCGTCGATCTCGCGACCGATGATTCCGATTTCATGAAGTGGTTCCGCAGTCGCGTTCTCGACCTGACCGGCGTCGACCTCGCCGCGCCGCCAGCCGGACCGCCGCCCGAAGTCCTCTTCGACTGGCAGGCCTGACCCACCGCACCGCCGTTGGCTCAGGGGTTTCCCGGACAGCCCAGGCGAGAGCGGCCGCTCTAACCCTTTCAGCTCAGCCGGGCTCTGGCAGGAAGTAGGCCGCGATGCGGACCGGAGACGCGTCGACCGGTCGATCGTCGGCGGGTCGGTTGGTGAACGGCTCGAGGAGCCGCTCTAAATCCTCTTGCAGCCGAGAGACCTCGTTCGGGCTGAGCTCGATGCGGGCGTTGAAGAGACCGGCGACCCGCGCCCACGTCAGATCAAGCAGCGGTTCGACTCGGCGCACCCACTCGGCGGGAAGCGATCCGGACCTGACGAGCATCGTGTTGCTCAGCTCGCGCGCAGCGCGCTGCGCCTCCGGCTCGTCAGGGATCTCGAAGTAGATGCCCCTTGCCTCGGTGCTCCATCGGCCGGTGGCGTCCCGATCGATCAGCCCAGCGCCGGCGAGCTGTTGAAGATGGCTCGACGCCGTATCGGGTGCGAGACCCAGGCGACGGCAGGCGTCTTCGACGCCGAGCGGGCCGTCCCGACAAACCAGATCGAAAAGGTCGAGGCGCACCGGGTCCGCGAGCGCACGCAGTTCCGCCACCTCGGTCAGGACAACATCGCCAACCGAGTTCAGCTGTGACGGATCAATTGGCACACCCGCAACGCTAGCTACGACGATGGCATCAAGAGGCAGCCGCACCCTCCGCCCCTACTTCGTCCGCGGACGGCGCAGTTCGGCGCGCTAACGGATCACCTACGCGTCGCGCTCGGCGCGCAGCTTCGCCTTGTAGGCGCGCTTCTTGGCCTGGTACTCCTCGAGCGCCTCGGGCGAGTCCACGTCGCCGAGCGTCGGGTGGCCGGGGTCGAGCTCCTCGGCGACGGCGACGCCGAAGCGCTTCCAGAGCACGGCGCCCAGAGCCTTGACCTTCATCTCGCCGAAGCCGGGCAGGCCGGAGATCCGCTTGCGCAGCTCGGCTCCGTCGGCGGCCTCGCGCCAGATCGACTCGGCGTCGCCGCCGTACTCCTCGACGACGACCGACGCGAGCTCCTGCACGCGCCGCGCCATGTTGCCGGGGAAGCGGTGGATCGCAGGCTTCTCGCGGAAGGCCTCCTCGAGCCGGCCGGGATCGGTCGCGGCGATCTGGCCCGGGTCGAGCGTGCCGAGCCGCTGCTGCAGCTTCCATGGGCCTTGGAACGCGGTCGGAACCGGCACCTGCTGGTCGAGCGCGAAGCCGACGAGCAGCGCGAACGAGTCGCGGGCGATCAGCTCGTCGGCCTCGTCGACGCCCGTGTAGTGGAGCCGGTCGGGGGCTTGCACGGCCACGCTTCGATGCTACACCCACTCCGCAGCTCGCTCGGCGAGCGCGACGGTGGTGAGGTTCGTGTTGGCGGCCGGGATGTCGGGGATCGCCGAGGCGTCGACGACGTAGAGGTTCTCGAAGCCGAGCACGCGGCAGCGCTCGTCGAGCACCGAGCCGATCGCGCAGGTGCCGACCGGGTGGAAAAACCCGCGCGCCGTCGCGCGTACGTGCTCGCCGAGGTCGGCCTCGGCGCCAGGCCGTAGCTCGCGGCCGGCGTACGGCGACACCGCGGGCGAGGCGACGAGCTCGCGAAGCCGCTCGAAGCCCTCCACAATCACCTCGGCATCGCGCTCGTCGCCCAGGAAGCCGTGGTCGATCGCTAGCGGCGTCTCCGGGTTGGCGTCGATCAGCCGCACCGAGCCGCGCGAGCGCGGCTTCATCGCGAAGACGGCGCCGCTGATCTCGGGCCCGACGTCGAGCGCCGGGAAGACGAACAGGTCTCGCACGCCGGGCGCCGACGAGCGGCTGGCGACCGCGACGGTCACCTGGCCCATATAGAGCCCGTGCTCGGCCTCGTGCGCGGCCGTCTCTTGCAGCAGCCGCTCGCTCGGCTCCCACGCGGCGCCGGTGCCGACGTGGTCGATCAGGCCTTCCCCGACCGGCAACTGCGCGACCTCGCCGTCAGGGCCGATGCCGCTCCGTAGCAGGATCGCCGGTGAGCCGTACGCGCTCGCGGAGACGACCACGGTCTCGGCCCGCAGCTCGCGGCCGCCCGCCGCCGCGCCGACTGCGCGTGCGTCCTCGAGCAGCACGCGGTCGACGAGCGTGTCGGCCAGGATCGTCAGGTTCTCGCGCGCGCGGGCCGGCTCGAGATAGGCGAACCCCGTATGCCAGCGCACGCCGTCCACGATGTTGACCGGGTGCACGATCGAGTCCTGGCCGCCCGCGTCGCGGAACGCGCGGTGCCACGGCGTCAGCTCCTCGTCGGCGAGCACGTGGCCCTGCAGGGTTTCGTAGGCCCGGCGCAGGAAGGGCCGGAACGCGTCGTAGGACCAGTCGCCGCCCCACTCGTAGTCGGACGGCGCGCCCTCCAGCAGCACGCACGCGTTGTGCGCCGAGCAGCCCCCGAGGATCCGCGCCCTGGCCTGTGAGCGGTCGTCCGGGTCGTCGCGCTCCCAGAGGTGCGATTCGAGCGCCAGCCAGCGGGGGTCGAGGATGTCGGCCGGCCACCGGCCTTCGGCGAGCGGGCCGTAGTCGGGGCCGGCCTCGACCAGGCAGACCGTCCGGTCAGCGTCTTCGCTGAGCCGGCCCGCGAGCGCGCAGCCGGCCGCTCCGCCGCCGATGATGAGCACGTCGTACGTCATCGCCGCAGATCCTGGACCGCCCGGGCGACCCGGTCGAGCGAGGCGCGGTTGCCTTTTCGCTCGAGCACCTCGCTTGCGCGGACGAAGATCGCCGCCGCCTCGTCCGGCCGGCCGGCGAAGGAGATCACCTCGCCCAGGTCGGCCAGCGTGTCGCCGAGGGTGTTCAGCAGGTCGGTCCGTTCGGCGACCGCGACGGCCTCGCGGGCCAGCGCCTCCGCCTCGGC
>JBIOZO010000145.1:0-6732 GCA_044871215.1 Gaiellaceae bacterium
GCGCGGGCGCCTTCGCCCCGTGGGCCGCCCTCCTTGCCGAGCAGCCGCGCCTCGCGCATCCCGTCTACCACTGGGAGAAGGAGGAGGACACGATGAAAGCGATCCTGATCGCAACCGATGGCTCCCCCTCGGCGCAGGAGGCGGTCGAGTTCGGCCTCGAGCTCGCCGAGGAGCAGGGTGCCGGCGCGGTCTTCGTGCACGTGGCCCCGGCGCTGGACGTAGTCCCGAGTCCAGGCTTCGGGTGGACGGCCGGAGTCCCGCACGAGGTCACCGACTACGACTGGAGCCCGCTCAACGAGGCCATGGACTTGGCCAAGGAGCGAGGAATCGAGGCGAGGACCGCGATGCTGCGCGGCGACGTCGTCGACGAGATCGTGGCCTACGCGGACACGATCGACGCCGAGTTGATGGTCGTCGGCTCGCGCGGGCACGGCGCGATTGCGAGCGCCTTGCTCGGCAGCGTCTCGCGCGGCGTGCTGCACGAAGCGCGCCGGCCGGTGCTGGTCGTGCGTGGCGCAGCAACCCCGGTCGCGGCCTAGGGGAATTCCCGCAATGCGGTTCCGCAGGAATCCCGATGGCCCCGACAACGCGCCGGTTCACCATCCGGACAACAGAAAGAAAGGCCGACTCGGTCGGCCGCGACGGAAGGAGCGGGACATGCGCAAGGTATTCGAGCTCGGAGGCGTGCTGGCAGCAGCCGTCCTGATCGCGTTCGGCATCGCGGCGATCGTGATGGGCGTCAACGGCAGGTCGACCGTCAGCGACAGTCTCAAGCAGGAGCAGATCGTCGGCACGCCGGACATGACCCCGGCCGCCATTACGGCCGAGGCCAAGAAGGCGGGCCTGAACATCGCCGACCTCTCGATCCCGAGCACCTCGGTGGCCGGCAAGAAGATCGACAACGGCGACCTGGCCCGCGCGTTCGCGGGCTACATGCGGATCCATGCGCTCGAGGCCACGCACGGCCTGACCTACGCGCAGATGGGCCGCTACATCGCCAAGCCCGGAACGCCGGCGGGTTCCACCGACGGGCAGGGAGCAACCAGCGATCCGGCCTACGCGGTGATCGACCCGAAGACGAAGCAGCCCGTCGAGAACGGTGCCCGCAACGTCTGGGTGACCGAGACCGCGCTGACGACCGCGCTGAACACGAGCTACATGGCCGAGCGCCTCTCGGCGTTCGGGATCGTGGTCGGCATCGCCCTGCTTCTCGCAGGGATCGGCTTCGGGATCCTCGCCCTCGGCGGGGCTCTGGAGAGCCCGCAGGCGGCGTTCTCCCTCGGCAAGCGCCGAGCCGAGACGCATCCAGCGGTCTGACGGACTCCTCCGTCGCAAGCGACGAGCCGCCCCTCAGGGGCGGCTCGTCCTATTCCTGCAGCAGTCCCTGGTCGAGCGCGTAGCGCACGAGCTCCGCGCGGGTCGAGAGGCGGAGCTTCTGCATGATGTGCGCGCGGTGCGTCTCGGCCGTGCGCACCGAGATGTAGAGCTGCTTCGCGATCTCCTGGTTCGTATGGCCGAACGCGAGCAGGCGGAGCACCTCGTGCTCCCGGTCGGAGAGCGGATCCTCCTCGGCGCGCTTGCGCTCCCGGCTCTCGGCTGCGACGAGCCGCGCGCCGAGCTCCGGGTGGACGTAGTGGCCGCCGGCGGCGACCTCGCGGATCGCCGCCACGACGTCGGCGTCGGCGGCTTCCTTGAGCACGTAACCGCTCGCGCCGGCGTCGAAGGCCTCGCGGACGTAGCGCGGGTCGTCCTGCATCGAGAGCAGCATCACCTTCACATCGGGCTGCTCGTGGAGCAGCGTGGGCAGCACCTCGAGCCCGGTCTGGTCCGGCATGACGACGTCCATCAGAATCACGTCCGGCTTCAGCGACCGAGCCTGGAAGACCGCCTCACGGCCGGTGCCCGCCTCGCCGACCGGCTCGATGTCCGCCTCCCGCTCGAGCAGGAGGCGAATGCCGGAGCGCACGACGGCGTGGTCGTCGACGATGAGGACTCGCACGGGGTCGGCCATCGGGCGCAGACGTTACCGCGACCCGCCGCGGAATCCGTGAAAACCCGCAACCGGTCTGCGGCTCGGGGACGAGGCCCGGCCACCGGCCGCCTCCTACGTTTGAGGTCGACATGGGATTTCCCGGATCGGAGAGGGTGCAGGCGAGCCCGGCGAACTACGAGCGCAGTTACGCGGTCGTGTGGAGCGAGGGCGAGACGCTCGGCTCCGGGCGCCTCGAGGCCTGCGGCGACCGCTTCGAGCTGCACGGGCGAGAGACTCGTCTCTCGATCGCGTTCTCCGACCTCGCCGGCGCATCGATCTCGCGGCGGGCGGCCGACCGTCTTCGCGGGCTCCCCGTCCTGCTGCTTCGGCGCCGTGACCGTGAGCCCGTGCGGATCGCCAGCCTCGAAGGGCCGGGCGTGCTGCACGAGCTCGCGCAGCATGTCGCGGCCGTCTGACTAGGCGTCGCCCGCCGAAGAGAGCGGGAGGTACGCGGCGACCGAGGTGCCGGCGGGCGTCGACTCGACGGCGAGCGTTCCGCTGAGCAGCGCCAGGCGCTCGCGCATCCCCACGATCCCGAGCGCTTCGTCCCGCACCGCGGCGGCGTCGAAGCCGCGGCCGTCGTCCTCGATCACCGCGCTGACGCCGGCGCCGCGGCGGGCCACGACGATGCTCACCGTCTCGGCTCCGGCATGCTTGACGACGTTCGTCAGCGCCTCCTGAACGACGCGGTAGAGCGCCGTCTCGGCCTCGGGCGGAAGCCGCTCCTCGGAGAGGCTCGACTCGACGGCCGTGCGGATCCCGCTGCGCTCCTCGAAGGTGCCCGCCAGCCGCTCGAGCGCCGGCACGAGCCCGAAGTCGTCGAGCGCGGTAGGACGGAGCTCGACCGCAAGGCTGCGCACGTCCTGCAGCGCCTGCACGACCAGGTCGCGCACGTCATGCTCGGCCCTTTCCGCTCCCTCGTCACTGTCGGCGGCGCGGATCGCCTTCAGCCCGAGCAGGATCGAGGTCAGCGCCTGACCAGTCTCGTCGTGCAGCTCTCGTGCGAGCCGCCGCCGCTCGAGCTCCTGCGCGGCGATCACGCGCCGCACGGTGTCGCGCGCGACACGTTCCGACAGGTCGACGGCAACCGATGCGCGGGCGGCGAAGATCTCCGCGAGGCGCAGGTCGGCGTCCGAGAAGCGCAGCTCCGGCCCCAGCTTGTCGTGCACCGCCACGATCCCGAGCGCACGGCGGCGCGCGACGAGGGGCACGTAGATGCCGGTCCGGATACCCATCATGCGCGCCTCTTCCTGATCGACCTCCGGGTCGTCGATGATCGAGTCCACGCGCGCGCTCTGCCGGCGATCCAGCACGCCGCCCAGCTTCGACTGCCCGCGAGCGAGCTCGCGCCCGAGCAAGCGTGCAGCCGCTTCGCCTTCGGCGTCGACCGCCGCGATGCGGAGCAGCCCGCCGTCGCCCGGGAGCGCGATCAGCGCGACCCGTGCACCGATCAGCTCGCGCAGCCGGACACAGATGAGCTCGAGCAGGTGCTCGAGCTCGGTCTCCTCGACCATCGAGCGAACGACCTCGTGGAGCGACTCCAGCTGCCGCGACCAGCGCGTCGCCGACTCGTACAAGCGCGCGTTCTCGATCGCCACAGCCGCCTGCGCCGCAAGCATCTTCACGACCTCCTCGTCCTCCGCGGTGAAGTCCTCGCGCCCCTCCTTCTCGGTCAGGTAGAGGTTGCCGAAGGCGACCCCGCGCAAGAGGATCGGGACGCCCAGGAAGCTGCTCATCGGGGGATGGTTCGGCGGAAAGCCGACCGAGCGCGGGTCCCGGCTCAGCTCGGAGAGCCGGAGCGGCCGGGCCTCGCGAATCAGGACGCCGAGGATCCCGCGACCGTGCGGAAGCTCGCCGATCGCAGCTTGCGTCTCGGCGTCGATGCCCGAGGTGACGAAGCGCTCGAGCGCGGTGCCCGCCTCGTCGAGGACGCCTAGCGCCGAGTAGCGCGCGCCCGTGAGCGCCGCCGCCGAGTCCGCGAGCTTCTGCAGCAGCGCGTCGAGCGAGAGCTCGGAGGTGAGGGCAACGGTCGCGTCGAGCAGCGCGCGCAGCCGGTCCTCGTGGGGACTGACCGCCTCCATCGCGGTGAGCGTAATCGCTCAGGGAAAACCCGCAAAGAGCCTCCGCGTCGGCGCCGATGGCGGCTGCGGCCGTCGCGGCGAGAGTGCAAGGGACGAAAGGAGGAGCGATGGAAGCTCTCGTCTACCACGGACCCGGGCAGCGCGCCTGGGAGGAGGTTCCCGACCCGAAGATCGAGGAGCCCACCGACGCGCTGGTCCGAATCGACACCTCGACGATCTGCGGGACCGACCTGCACATCCTCAAGGGCGACGTCCCCGAGGTGAACCCCGGAACGATCCTCGGCCACGAGGCGGTCGGCACGGTGATCGAGACCGGCAGCGCGGTGACCACGCTGCAGGCCGGCGACCGCGTGCTGATCTCCTGCATCACCTCGTGCGGCCGCTGCCGCTTCTGCAAGGAGGGCCGCTACGGCCTCTGCACGGGCGGCGGCGGCTGGATCTTCGGGCATCTGATCGACGGTCTCCAGGCGGAGTACGCGCGCGTGCCCTTCGCCGACACGTCCGTCTACAAGGTTCCGGACGAGCTGACCGACGAGGACGTGCTGTTCCTCGCCGACATCCTCCCGACCTCGTTCGAGGTCGGTGTGCTGAACGGCGGCGTGCAGCCGGGCGACACCGTCGCGATCGTCGGGGCCGGCCCGATCGGGCTCGCCGCGGTGCTGACCGCCAAGCTGTTCACGCCGGGACAAATCGTGGTGATCGACCCGGCCCGGCCCCGGCTCGAGAAGGCGCTCGAGCTCGGCGCGGACGTCGCGATCGACAACAGCCACGAAGACGCGGTCGAGCGCGTGATGGAGCTCAGCCGCGGCCTCGGCGCCGACGTCGCGATCGAGGCGGTCGGCATCCCCGAGACCTTCGAGCTCTGCACCGACATCGTCCGCCCCGGAGGGCACGTCGCGAACGTCGGCGTCCACGGCCACCCCGCGACGCTCCATCTCGAGCGCCTCTGGATCCGGGACGTGACGATCACGACCGGGCTCGTGGACACCAACACGACGCCCCGGCTGCTGAAGCTGATCGCCGAGGGACGGCTCGACGCGACGCCGTTCGCGACGCACCGCTTCCCGCTCGCCGAGACAATGGCGGCCTACGACGTCTTCGGCGACGCGGCGAACACGAACGCGCTGAAGGTGGTGCTGGAGGCGACACCGGTCACCGGCGACCAGCCGGCACGAGAGGAGGCCCTTGTCGGCCACAGCACCTGATCTCCAGCTGGACGTCATCCTCCGCGACGGCTCGACGCTCCGTCTGCGAGCGCCGGCCGTCGCGGACGTGGACGCGCTGCAGGCGTTCTTCGCGGGGCTGTCCGAGCGCAGCCTCTACCTGCGCTTCCACGGCCTGAGGCAGATTGACCGGACGCTCGTCGAGCACTTCGTCGAGCCGGACTGGCGCGACCGGGGCGTCCTCGTCGGGATCGCCGGCGAGGAACGGATCGTCGCCGTCGCGGAGTTCATGCGCCTCCGCGACGAGACGACGGCGGAGGTCGCCTTCGCCGTCACCGACGAGCTGCAGGGGCGCGGGATCGGCATGCGGCTGCTGGAGCAGCTTGCCGCCCGCGCCGCTGCCGCCGGGATCGAGCGCTTCGTCGCCGAGGTGCTTCCCGAGAACGCGGCCATGCTCGGCGTCTTCCGCGACGCGGGCTTCGAGGTCACGCGCGAGCTGGAAGGCGGCGAGGTGGAGGTGCAGTTCCCGATCGCCGCTACCGAGGCCTTCCGGGCACGAGTGGACGAGCGCGACCACCGGGCCGTGACCGCGTCGCTGCGGCCGTTCTTCGCGCCGACCTCGCTCGCCGTCGTCGGCGCCTCGCGGCGCCGCGGCTCGATCGGCGGCGAGCTCTTCCGCAACGTGCTTGCCGCCGACTTCCATGGAGCTGCGTACCCGGTCAACCGTGACGGCGAGGCCGTCGGAGGCGTTCGCGGCTACGGCTCGATCGCCGAGTTGCCTGAGGCTGTCGACCTGGCGGTGATCTGCCTGCCGGGCCCACACGTGCTCGGGGCTGCCGAAGAGGCGCTCGAGCGCGGGATCAAGGCGCTGTGTGTGATCTCGTCGGGCTTCGCCGAGGTCGGCTCCGAGGGCGCCGAGCGCCAGAAGCGGCTGCTCGAGCTCGTGCGCGCCCACGGCGGCCGGCTCGTCGGCCCGAACTGCCTCGGCATCGCGATACCGCCGCTCGGCCTGAACGCGACCTTCGGCCCCCGCCCCTTGCCGGCCGGACCGATCGCGTTCTCTTCCCAGAGCGGGGCGCTCGGACTGGCGCTGCTCGAGAAGGCCGCCGAGCGCCGGTTGGGTTTCTCGGCCTTCGTCTCGGTCGGAAACAAGGCCGACGTCTCGTCGAACGACCTGCTCGAGTGGTGGGAGGACGACGAGGCGACCGAGCTCGTCCTGCTCTACCTCGAGTCGTTCGGCAATCCCGGCAAGTTCAGCCGCCTGGCCCGGCGAGTCGCGCGTCGCAAGCCGATCCTGGCGCTGAAGTCCGGCACGACGAACGCCGGAGCGAAGGCCGCGAGCTCGCACACGGCGGCGCTCGCCGGCTCCGACGCCGCGGTCGAGGCCCTCTTCCGCCAGACCGGCGTGCTCCGCGCGCGGACGCTCGAGGAGCTCGTCGACGCGGCGTCGCTCCTC
>JBIOZO010000146.1:0-3697 GCA_044871215.1 Gaiellaceae bacterium
CGCGAGGCACAGGCCGCGTTCGGCGACGACCGCGTCTTCTGCGAGCGCTACGTCGAGCGGCCGCGGCACGTCGAGATCCAGCTGCTCGCCGACACTCACGGCACGGTCGTCGCGCTCGGCGAGCGCGAGTGCTCGGTTCAGCGGCGCCACCAGAAGGTGCTCGAAGAGGCGCCCTCGCCCGCGCTCGACCCTGAGCTGCGCGCGCGGATGAGCGAAGCCGCGGTCGCCTTAGCGCAGGCGATCGGCTACCGCAGCGCGGGCACTGCCGAGTTCATGCTCGACGGGCGCGACTTCTGGTTCCTGGAGCTGAACGGCCGGATCCAGGTCGAGCATCCCGTCACCGAGCTCGTCAGCGGGGCCGACCTCGTGGTCGAGCAGATTCGAATCGCCCAGGGCGAGCCGCTCCGCGCCGAGCCGCGGTTGGTCGGCCACGCGGTCGAGGTGCGGCTCTACGCCGAAGAGCCGCGGAGCTTCCTGCCGCAGACCGGCCGGCTCGAGCGCCTGCAGCTCCCGGGCGGGATCCGGGTCGACGCCGGCGTCGAGGAGGGCGACGAGGTCGGCACCTCGTACGACCCGCTGATCGCGAAGCTGATCGCTCACGGCTCGACCCGCGAGGACGCGCTCGACCGCCTAGCCGCCGCGCTTGCCGAGACCGAGGTCGGCGGCGTCGTCACGAACCTGCCGTTTCTGCGCTGGCTGGTCTCGCACCCCGCGCTGCGGGCCGGCGAGACCACGACGGCGTTCCTGACCGAGCACCCGCCGCTGTCGGCGCCGCCGCTACGGCTGCCCGACCGGCCCTGGCGCGGCGGCTTCCGCCTGAACCTGCCCGTGCCGCCTCCTGCGCCGCCGCCCGACCCGGACGCCGCCGTCGAGCAGGGCGGTCAGGAGCAGAGCTCGCTCAGCGCCCCGATGCCCGGCACCGTGATCAGGGTGCTCGTCGCCGAGGGCGACCGCGTGCAGCCGCGCCAGCCACTTGTCGTGCTCGAGGCGATGAAGATGGAGACGCCGGTGGTCTCGCCGTACGAGGCGGTCGTGCGCAGCGTCCACGTGGAGGAAGGCGACCGCGTGGCGGGCGGCACGCTCCTCGTCGAGCTCCAGGAGTAGCTCTAGAAGAGCTTCTGGAGCTTCATCGCCTGGCCCATGTCGCCCTTCACCTTGAGCTTGCCGGACATGTACGCCGCGGTCGGGTTCTGCTCGCGGCTGGCGATCCTCCGGAATGTCTCCTCGGAGGTCGTGATCGTGCAGTCCGCGTCGCTGTCGTCCTCGGTCACGGTCACGTTGCCGTCGTCGACGTCCACGTGCCAGGTGCCCGCGCCGTCGATCACGAACTTGTAGCTCGCGGTCATCCCCTTCGCCTTGGCGGGGTCGACGCGCGACTCGAGCGACTCGAAGAACTCCCTGGCTTCCATCGGCGGCGAGGTTACAGGACAGGCTCGGGCTCGAGGCGCCGCTGCGCGCGGCTCGACGGGAGCAGCATCGCGAGCACCAGAGCGACGAGCGGGGCCGCCGCCGCCACGTACATCGCCGACCGCAGGTCGACCGAATCGGCGAGTGCGCCCAGGGCCACCGCCGCGATTCCGCCGAGGCCGATCGAGAGCCCGATCGACAGGCCCGACGCCATCCCGATCCGGCTCGGCAGGTACTCCTGGGCCATCACCATCGTGACGCCGAACGTCGAGATCACGCAAACGCCGACGAGCGCCAGTGCGATCGCGCCGGGAATGCCGCCGACCAGCACGTAGGCGAGGCTCAAGGGCGCGGCGGCGCCGAGGCTCCCGATCAGCACCGGCCTCCGCCCGAGCCGGTCGGCCAGTGGCCCCGCCGCCAGCGTGCCGGCGCCGCCCGCGAGCAGCATCAGCGAGAGCAAGTGCGAGCCGTGCGCCTTCGAGTGGCCGAGCGAGACCTCCCAGAGCGGCACGAAGGTGATCAGCCCGAACCACGCGACGCTACGGAAGGCGATCACGCCGAGCAGCAGCGCCAGCGCGCCCGGGCGGTCCTCCCCGCTCGCGGCTGCGCCCGTCCCGCGCTCGGGGACGAAGCCGCCGAGGAAGGGCATCGCGACTAGCAGGAGGAGGGCGACGGCCAGCACCGGCAGCGCCAGCAGCAGCCCGCCGGTCAGGCCGAACGCGAGCACGAGCGGCGCGGTCGCGGTCGGGCCGAGCGCGTAGCCGATGTTGCCGCCGATCGAGAAGAGGCTCATCCCGCTGGCGCGCTTGGCCCCACTGGCGTACGCGGCGAACTTCGAGCCCTCGGGGTGGTAGGCCGCGACCCCGAGGCCGGAGACGACCACCAGCAGCAGCACCAGCCAGTACGCGGGCGAGGCGGCGGCGAGCGCGATCCCGATCCCGGCAAGCGCGACGCCGGCCGGCAGCAGCCAGAGCGCGCCGCGCCGGTCCGACCACGCGCCGAAGAACGGCTGGACGAGCGACGACGCGGCGGTCGAGGCGAGCATCACCACCGCGGCGAGCGTGTACGAGAGCCGGAAGCGATCGACCATGAACGGCAGCAGAGCGGGCAGCGCGCCGTTGGCGAAATCGGTGGCGCAGTGGCCGGCTGAGAGCACGGCCATCGCCCGTCTGTCGAGCTGGGCCCGCACCCGGCGAGCGTAGCGGGTGCTACGCGGCCGGCTGCGCGGCGGGATCGGTCAGGTGCCGGTCGATCAGCGCGTGCGCCAGCTCCCACTGCGCCCGTGCCAGCTGTACCCGGTTACGCTCGATCGAGGTCTCGCTCGCGCCGCGATCGCGCAGCTGCTGGCGCTCCTCGACAAGCAGGGAGATGCGCAGCGTCAGCGCCTCGACGCTCTCGGCAGCGCGACGCCGTCGAAAACGGGCCGGCCGCAGGTGCCGCAGTGACATGCCGCGTGCCACGAGGGGTGTATCGGCACCTCTCTGCAGAAGGTAAATCCCCCTCATGCGGCGGCAGGCTACGAAGGCGGTCGGCTAGCATCGCGCCGCGATGCGAGTCGAAGTCCAGGCGGTCTCGCCGGAGGAGGTCGAAGCCGACGTCGTCGCCGTCGCGCTTACCGGCGACAACGAGCTCGCCGGCGCGACTCGCACGGTCGACTCGAAGCTGGAGGGCCTGCTCGAGCAGCTGGCCGGCGACGGTGAGCTGCGCGGAGACTCGGGCCGCGTCTCGATCGTGCATGTCGACGGCAAGCTCGGCGCGCGCCGCGTGGCAGTTGCCGGGCTCGGCCCACGCGAGGAGCTCGACGCCGATGCCTTCCGCACCGCGGCCGCCGCCGTCGCGCACGAGGTGGGCGGGTACGCCGGGACCATCGCGTGGGCGCTCGACGACTCGCTCGCCGTTTCGGTGGACGAGCAGGCGCGGGCGCTGGTCGAGGGCACCGCGATCGGCAGCTACGAGACGGCGCGCTGGAAGCGCGACGAGCCCAAGACGAAGCTCGAATCGCTCGTCCTCTGCGGCGAGGGTGACGGGCTCGCCGACGCGGCGGAGCGGGCCGCGACGGTCGCCGAGTGGACGAACCGCGCGCGCGACCTCGTCAATAGCCCGCCGAACGAGACGACGCCCGAACGGCTCGCCGAGCGCGCGCAGGAAATTGCGTCTTCGGTGCAGCACGTGAGCGCGGACGCGCTCGGCCCTGACCAGATCGAGAAGCTCGGCATGGGCGCGCTCGCGGCCGTGGCGCAGGGGAGCGACAACCCCGCGCGCCTGGTGGTGCTGCGCTACGACCCGCCGG
>JBIOZO010000147.1:0-3703 GCA_044871215.1 Gaiellaceae bacterium
CCCCCTCCGGGCTGGTCATCTCGCGCAGCACGTAGCCCAGCGTCTCCTCCACCACCTCCCGGTAAAAGTCGTTTCCGGTCGCCTGGTACGCCTCCAGGTAGGCGACGCTCAGCAGCGCGTTGTCGTAGAGCATTTTCTCGAAGTGCGGCGCCAGCCAGACGTCGTCGGTCGAATAGCGGGCAAACCCGCCGGCCAGGTGGTCGTAGATGCCGCCCTGGCAGATGTTGTCGAGCGTGCGCACGACCCCCTCGCGCGCCGGGGCGTGGTCGTAGCGGATGCCGCCGCGCCAGAGCAGCCAGAAGAAGCTCCATTGGGGAAACTTCGGCGCGCCGGACAGGCCGCCGTGCAGGCCGTCGACGGCGCCGACCATGCGTGCAGTCAGGTCGGACAGAACCTCGTCATTGACGTTGGCGGTGCCGGACGGCAGCCGCTCCTTCAGGGCTTCGACCAGCAGGCCGGCGTTGTGCGCGACCTTGTCGGGCTCCTCGCGATAGATGCGGGAGACCTCGCGCAGCACGTCGGGAAAACCGGGGCGGCCATAGCGGGGCGTGGGCGGGAAGTAGGTGCCGCCCCAGAACGGGCGCGCCTGGCTGTCGAGAAACATCGTGAGCGGCCAGCCGCCCTGTTCGCCGAGGGAGTGCAGCGCGCGCATGTAGATGGCGTCGACGTCGGGGCGCTCCTCGCGGTCGACCTTGATGTTCACGAACAGCTCGTTCATGACCGCGGCGATGTCGGCGTTCTCGAAGCTCTCGTGGGCCATGACGTGGCACCAGTGGCAGGCCGCGTAGCCGACCGAGAGCAGGATCGGCTTGTCCTCGGCGCGCGCCTTCGCCAGCGCCTCCTCGCCCCACGGGAACCACTCGACCGGGTTCTCAGCGTGCTGCAGGAGGTACGGAGAGGTCTCGTTCGCCAGCAGGTTCGGCACCTTTGTACGGTAACGGCGTGTCTCTCCCCGGCGGCACCGTCACGTTCCTGTTCACCGACATCGAGGGCTCGACCCAGCTGCTGAGGGACCTCGGTGACGACTACGGCCAGGTTCTGACCGATCAGCGGCGTCTCCTACGTGAGGCGTTCCAGGCCGCGGGCGGGCGCGAGGTCGACACGCAGGGCGATGCGTTCTTCTACTCGTTCCCGCGCGCGAGGGACGCTGTGCGCGCCGCGGTCGAGGGGCAGCGCGCGCTCTCGGACCACGAGTGGCCGCGCAGCGCGCAGGTACGCGTGCGGATGGGCCTGCACACCGGCGAGCCGACCGTCGGTGAAGAGGGCTACCACGGCCTCGACGTGGTCCGCGCCGCACGCATCTGCTCGGCCGGGCACGGCGGGCAGATCCTGCTCTCGGAGACGACGCGTGCGCTGCTCGGGAACGATTTGCCCAGGGAGGTCAGCGTTCACGACCTCGGCGAGCAGCACCTGAAGGACATCCAGCAGGAGCACGTCTACGAGCTACGGCTAAACGAATCGTCGCAGGCCTTCCCGCCGCTGAAGCAGTCCTCGAAGAGCAGCAGCGACGAGCTCGCGAGGAAGTTCGAGGAGCGGATCCACCGACACGTGGAGGACACGCTCGAGGCGGCGTTCAACAAGACCCTCTCCGGACCTCAAAAGGGGGCGCGGGCGAAACACGGCTGCTTTCCCGTCCTGTTGCTGGTCGCCGGCGCGATCGTGGCGCTCGTGCTCGTGGCGCAGCTCGTTCTCTAGGCTCCTCGCATGCTCTCGCTCGAAACCCCGCGGCTGCTGTTGAGACCGCCCGTTCGCGAGGATGCGGCTGCGCTGGCACCGATGTACGCCGACCCTGAGGTGATGCGCTACGTCGGCGACGGCCGCACGCTGACCCGCTCGGAGACCGACCGCTCGGTGCGGCGGATGATCGAGCGCTGGGAGGCCGACGGGTTCGGGCTGTTCACGACCGTGCGCAAGGAGGACGAGGCCGTGATCGGCCGGGTCGGCCTGCTCGTCTGGAACACCGACACGTGGGAGCCGACGACGCGCGCCGAGGCCGCCGACGTGCCGAGCGAGGTCGAGGTCGGCTACACGCTGGGCCGCGACTACTGGGGCCGGGGCTACGCGACCGAGGCCGCCGGCGCGGTGCGCGACTACGCGCTCGGCGAGCTCGGAGCCGACCGGCTGATCGCGCTGATCATCCACGGCAACACGGCGTCGGAGAACGTCGCGCGCAAGCTCGGGCTCGAGTACGAGCGGAAGATCATGCTCGGCCGCCGCGAGGCCCAGCTCTTCGCGCTCGAGCCATGACGGACGCGCGCGAGCTACTGCGGCGGACTGCCGAGCTGGCGGCGAACTACCTGGACACGCTCGGGGAGCGACAGGTCTTCCCGCATGTCGAGCCCGAGGAGCTGCGGGAGGCGCTCGGAGGGCCGCTGCCCGATGGGCCGCTGCCGCCCGAACAGGTGGTCGACGAGCTCGCGGCCGCAGCCGAGCCGGGCGTCTTGGCACTCGGCAGCGGGCGCTACTTCGGCTTCGTGATCGGCGGCGAGCTGCCCGCCGCACTGGCCGCCGACTGGCTCACCTCGGCCTGGGACCAGAACGCTGGCCTGTACGCCGGCGGACCCTCGGCCTCGGTCGTCGAGCAGGTCGCGCGCGAGTGGCTCGTCGACCTGCTCGGGTTGCCGGCCGACTCGTCGATCGGCTTCGTAACCGGCACCCAGCTGGCCCACGTGACCGGGCTCGCGGCCGCCCGCTGGCACGTGCTCGACGCGGTCGGCTGGGACGTCGGCGCGCGGGGCCTGGCGGGAGGGCCACCGGTGCGCGTGCTGGTCGGCAAGAAGCGCCATGTGACCGTCGACCGCGCGCTGCGGCTGCTCGGCCTCGGCGCGCCGACCGTGGTCGCCGCCGACTCGCAGGGCCGGCTCGTCCCGGAGGCCCTACGTGAGGCGCTCGGCGACGACCCGACGATCGTCTGCGCGCAGGCCGGCGAGGTGAACACGGGCGCCTTCGACCCGCTGCCGGAGATCGCCGACGCGTGCGAGGCCGCCGGCGCCTGGCTCCATGTCGACGGCGCCTTCGGGATCTGGGCCGCGGTCTCGCCGCGCCTGCGCCACCTGGTGGCAGGGCTCGAGCGCGCGGATTCCTGGACGACGGACGCGCACAAGTGGTTGAACGTGCCGTACGACTCGGGGATCGTGCTCTGCCGCCACCCTCAGTCGCACCGCGCGGCGATGACGACCGCGGCCGCGTACCTGATCCAGGACGCCGGCGCCCAGCGCGTCCGCGACCAGATGGACTGGGTGCCCGAGTTCTCGCGCCGCGCGCGCGGGTTCTCGGTCTACGCGGCGCTGCGCTCGCTCGGGCGCAGCGGCCTGGTCGAGCTGGTCGAGCGCTGCTGCGACGGGTCCGCCCGATTCGCCGAGCGGATCGTCGAGCTCGAAGGCGTCGAGCTCCTGAACGAGGTCGTGCTCAACCAGGTGCTCTTCCGCTTCGAGTCCGACGAGCGGACCGACCAAGTGCTCGCGCGCGTGCAGGAGAACGGCCGCATCTGGCTCAGCGGCACGACGTGGGACGGCCGTAAGGCGATCCGCGTCTCGGTCTCGAATTGGCAGACCGGCGATGAGGAGATCGACCTTGCTCTCGCCGAGTTCGCCACTCAGGCGGGCCAGGCTCCGGCCCGGTAGAGCTGGCCCTCGAGCTTCCGCCCGAAGATCCCCTCCAGCCAGGTCGAGATACCGATCAGTGCATCGAGGTCGACGCCGGT
>JBIOZO010000148.1:0-2181 GCA_044871215.1 Gaiellaceae bacterium
CCTCCTTGTCCTTCAGCAGGCCCTTCGCGCGGGCGTAGTCGTTCAGCGTGCGCGTCAGGGCGCCCTTGAAGCCGGAGAGGTGCGAGCCACCCTCGGTGGTGTTGATGTTGTTGGCGAACGAGAAGACCGACTCCTGGTACGAGGAGTTCCACTGCATCGCCAGCTCGACCTGGCCCTCGCCGTTGTCGCCTTCGAAGTAGACGATCCCTTTGTGAACGGGGTCCTTCGACTTGTTCACATGCGCGACGAAGTCCCGGATCCCGCCCTCGTAGTGAAACTCGTGCTTCTCGTCGCCGGTGCGCTCGTCGTAGAGGACGATCCGCAGGCCCTTGGTGAGGAACGCCGTCTCGCGCAGGCGCTGGACGAGCGTCTCGGTCGACCACTCGAGCTCCTCGAAGATGTCGCCGTCGGGGAGGAACGTCACGGTCGTGCCCGTGTCCTTGGCGACCCCCGCCTTCTCGAGGTCGGTTGTCGGCTCGCCGCGGGCGAACTCCTGGCGGTAGATCTTCCCGTCGCGGTGCACCTCGACCTTCAGCCACTCGGACAGTGCGTTCACGACCGAGACGCCGACCCCGTGCAGCCCGCCCGAGACCTTGTAGCCGTCGCCGCCGAACTTGCCGCCGGCGTGCAGCTTCGTCAGCACCACCGTGACGGCGGGGATTCCCTGCTCCGGCATGACGTCGACCGGGATGCCCGAGCCGTTGTCCGAGATCGTCACCGAGGCATCGGGGTGGATGGTCATCTCGATCGTGTCGGCACGTCCCGCGAGGGCCTCGTCGACGGCGTTGTCGATCACCTCGTAGGCGAGCTGGTGGAGCCCGCGCGGGCCCGTCGAGCCGATGTACATGCCCGGCCGCAGTCGGACCGGCTCGAGGCCCTCCAGAACGGTGATGTCTTTTGCGGTATAGGAAACTTCAGCCATAAAAAAAGCCCTGCAAGTTGCGCCTTTCTGGGCTAGGGTAATCCTAGCAGGCGGAGCGGCCGTCAGCGGCCATTGCGAGGCTCATCCGCGCAGCTTTTTCTACCGATTTGCGGAGATCTTCTGAGGCGATCGTGGCCGCCAGCTCGTGCGCCTCGCGAGCCTGCTCGAGCGTCGGCTCGGGCGGGGGTCTGCGCGCATCGTCCGAGGCGGGCGCCGGAAGCTCCGGCAAGGGTCCCGCCGCGAAGCGCAGGCGAGCCGGCGCGGCCTCCGGGACGGCCTCGCGGAGGCGTCCGGCGATCTCGCCCTCCAGGTGCTGCAGCTCGAACGCCCAGGTCGACGAAGCGGCGTTCACGTGCAGCGTGCCGTCGCGAGCCAGCCGCGCCGGCCACGCGTTCGCGGCAACGGTCTCGCCCACTGCCGCCGGCCAGGCCGCGACGAGCTCGGTCATCGCCCCGGCCGTGCCGAAGCGGGAGAGCTCACGCTTCACCTCGCCGCCGATTCGCTCCATCAACGCACCTCGCTCGTGCCCTCCGGGCGCTGCGAGACCTCGAGGGTCTGCGCAGGTTCACCCGGCAGCGCGGCGCGGCTCGCGCTCGTGACGAGAGCCTGGCCCGAGGCGCGCACGCGATCGGCGAGGATCCGCCGCCGGTCCGGATCGAGCTCGGAGAGGACGTCGTCGAGCAGCAACAGCGGGCGCGTGCCCCGACGCTCCTCGATCAGGTCGGCCTCGGCAAGCAGCAGCGCGAGGACTGCCAGCCGCTGCTCGCCCTGCGAGCCGAACGCGCGCAGGTCCCGCTCGGCGGAGAGCACTCCGAGGTCGTCGAGGTGTGGGCCGATCCCGGTCGCGCCGCGCTCCAGGTCGCGGTCGAGCCGCCGCTCGAGCTGCTCGACGCTCGGCGGCGCACCCTCGTAACGCAGCTCGCCGCCCGGCAGCCCCAGCTCGCCGGCCCGTTCGGCGAAGCCGGGCTGCAATGCCTCGACCGTCGAGTGCCGGCCGGCGACGAGCTCTACGGCAAGCGCGCTCACCTGCTCGTTCCACGGCGCGAGCGCCTCGCGTGACGAGACACCCTGCGCGACTCGCCGCAACGCCGCGTTCCGCTGCCCGACGGCCGCGCCGTACTCGGCCGAGAGTGGAGCGCGGTTCGGCGCGATGCGGCCAAGCACACGATCGAAGTACGCGCGCCGCGCTGCAGGACCGCCCTTGACCACCACCAGCCGATCGGGTGTGAAAACGAGCGTCGTCACCTCGCTGCGCAGCT
>JBIOZO010000149.1:0-4764 GCA_044871215.1 Gaiellaceae bacterium
GCGCTCGCCAAGGACGGCCTGATCTGCAACGACCCCTCGAGCTCCTCGTCCTTCAACTCGGCCTGCTTCACAGCCAACGGCGACGCCTACGGCTGGCTGCAAGGCACCTCGATGGCGAGCCCCAACGCAGCCGGTGTCGCCGCGCTCGTGCTTTCTGCTCACGAGGAGCTCGTCGGCCGCCCGGCCTCCCTCTTGCGCCGGCTGACGGACACCGCGAATCGCTCGCTCGTGAACTACATGGGCCCGAACGACCCCTGGAACGCCGCGCCGAGCCTCGACGGCACGCCGTGCGCGACCGGCTTCTGCCACATCGACCAGGCTCACAGGATCGCCTTCGCCGATGCGTATGGGTCAGGACTGGTAGACGCAGGCGCCGCTGTCGGTCGGTAGCCATTTGACGCATGATCGAGGGTCACATATAACGCCCCGTGCACGACCGGCGGGGTGGCCGTTGTGAGGGGTGTCGCCCCGCGATCGGTGGCAACCGACAAGGGGAGATTCGATGACGAGAACGCGCACAGCTGCCGTGTCAGCCGCGTTTTTGCTGCTGGCCGCCGCAGTCGCACTCACACTGGTCTTGCTGGCCGGGAAGTCCTCGGGCCCAGGCCTGGGTTTCATTCCGAAGGCAGGCGAAGCCGACGCGGCCGGTGACAGCGCCGCGGAGGTCGTCCGTGAAGGGCCGACCTCGTTCGAGCAGTGGCGAACGCAGACTCGGACGTATCCGGCGAAGTCGATTCCGACTAGGGTCGTCGCGCGCGCGCGCGCGACGTTCAACCGGATCGCTGCCAAGGACCTCCGGCGGCTCCGGCAGGGCAAGACCCTGCTCAGCGACGGGCACAACTGGAAGCTCTACGGGCCCAGGATCAACGCGACCGAGCCGGGCGTGATCTCGTTCTCCGGAGCGACGAACAACACGGCCAGTCGCACGACCGCGCTCGTGGCCGATCCAGACTGCAACGCGCGTCAGTGTCGCCTCTGGGCCGGCGTCTCGGGCGGAGGCGTCTGGACGACGGCCAACGCCGTCGCTCCGAGCCCGCTGTGGCGGCAGATCAGCCCCGACGAGCTCGATCAGAACTCAGTCGGGACGCTGACGCTCGTCCCCGGCAAGGGCCACGGCAAGGGGCACAAGGACACGCTCTACCTCGGAACCGGTGAGGCGAACCGCTGCACCTCCGGCTGCGAGTCGGGCGTGGGCATCTACAAGACGAAGGACAACGGTGAGCACTGGCAGAAGGTCGCCGGCAAGTGCGTCGACAATGCGACGTACCAGTGCGTGACGCCGGGCATCGACGCGTTCCTCGGACGCGGGATCAGGTCGATCGTGGTCGATCCGCAGAACGCCAACCACCTACTCGTCGGTTCGGCTCGCGGTATCCGCGGCCTCTCGCACGTCATCGGCGCCGGCGGCAGCTCGCGCTTCGAGCCCGGCGCGAACGACCCCGGGCTGTACGAGTCGATCGACGGCGGGGCTACGTTCACAGAGGTCTGGGACGGCGCCAAGCCCGACTGCACCATCCCGCGGGCGAACCCCGGCGACCCGTGCAACGGCGCGATGATCTCGTTCGGCATCACCGACGTCGAGCTCGATCCGCTCAACCCGAACACCGTCTATGCGGCGGCGTTCGACGCGGGGGTGTGGCGGCGCGCATCAGGAGCGGCCGCGACAGCGTTCCAGCAGGTGTTCAGGCCGCAGTTCAACCAGAACCTCGCGGGCGTCGCGAACAACCTCGACGGGGGCATCGACCGCTCGATGATCGCGTTGACGGTGAAGAACGGCAAGACGCGCATCTACCTGACGGATGGCACGGCGGCCGGCAACGGTCGGGACGACCCCTTCGCGGCCAACTTCTGGCGAACGGATAACGGTCAGCTCCCGGCGGCGACGCTGCTTGCGTCGCAGCCTGCGGAGACGCCGGTCGGCACCGGCTGCACTCCGCCCGATCCGGCGACGCACACGTACCCGGCGTCGTACACGACGGGCTGGCAGTGCCTCACCTCGCGCGACAGCGCGAGCCCGTTCTACCCGACGATCGACTTCTGTTGGGCGCAGTGCTGGTACGACGAGAACGTCTACACGCCGGCCGGCCACCCCGACACGGTCTACGTCCTCGGCGCCAACCAGTACGGCGAGCAGCCGTGCGACACGAAGGGCGTCGCCTGCGGCTCGGGTATCTCGAACGGCCGGACGGTGCTCTACTCGAACACGGCCGGCGATCCTGATGCCGCCAACGGCATGAGGACGTTCACCGACAACACGTTCGACGCGCAGGACACCGCGGCGCCGTGGTGCGCGTTCGCGCCGTACGGGCTGACGTTCTGCCGCAGGGCACCGAACGGCATCCATCCCGACCAGCACGTGATCGTGGTCAACCCCGGCAACCCGACCCAATTCTTCGAGGGGTCGGACGGCGGCCTTGTGCGTACGAGCGGCACGTTTGCGGACACGTCCTCCCAGTGCGACGAGGTCGGCCGGAACGGCACGACCGCCGAAGGCACCGTGGTCGGCGGGGACAACGTCGCGTGCAAGCGGATGCTCTCGCGCGTGCCGGTCCAGCTCGACCACATCAACCGCCGGCTGAGCAGCACGATCCAGTTCATCAACGTGGCGATCAACCCTGCTCAGTCCTGCGAAGTGATGGGCGGTACCCAGGACAACGGCACGTGGTCGAACATCAACAACTGCGACCGGAACACGTTCTTCCAGGTCATTTACGGCGACGGCGGTAACGCCGTCTACGACGCCACGAACGCGGCCTGGCGCGCGAACGAGTTCACGAGCGGTGCCGGCGACTCGAACTTCCGCAACGGCGACCCGGAGCGCTGGGTCGTCTCGACCGCGCCGATCCGGCGCAGCGGTGAGGGGCCGGCGTTCTACTGGCCGCAGGTCAGCGATCCGAACCCGACTGCCGGCACGCACCCGATCTACAGCGGTGCGCGTCACGTCTGGCGGACGCTCGCCTTCGGCGGCGGGACGGCCACGCAGACCGGGCCGCAGCCGACCACGCCCAACATCGCCTTCATGGAGGCGAACTGTCCGGAGTTCGTCACCCCGGCAAACCTGCTCGGCTGTGGCGACTACCGCCCGATGGGCGGGCCCTACTGCGACGGGCTCAACAGCACAACGACGATCCCGTCGTGCATCGACCAGCCGGGTGACCTGGCCGGGGCGTTCTACGGAGCCGACCGCCAGGGCCTCGTCGTCTCGTGGGTGGCGCGGAACGGCGCCGACCACGGCACGGTCTGGGCCGCAACGGGTGCCGGCCGTCTCTTCGTGACGCACAATGGAGACGCGTCCGACCCGTCGACGATCGAGTGGCACCGCGTCGACAACGCAAGCTCACCGACGCGGTACATCAGCGCGATCTACCCCGACCCGGCCAACCTGAGCCACGCGTGGATCGCGTACTCGGGGTTCAACGCCTCGACGCCGACTACTCCGGGCCACGTGTTCAGCGTGACCGAGCAGCCGACGCCGGGCTCGGCGACGTTCGTGAACCTGAACGTCGAGGGTGGCACCTCGTCCTTCCCGACGCCGACCGGCGTGGGCGACCTGCCCGTTTCGGACATCGTCCGTGACGACAAGACGCACACGCTCTACGTTGGTACGGACTTCGGTGTGCTCGCGGGGCCGCACGACGGCGCTGGCGGCTGGCACACGATGAAGGGCATGCCTCGCTACGAGATCACGCACCTCGAGATCCAGCCGTCCAGCCGCGTCCCGACTTGCACGGGCGTCGAACCGTGCAAACGCGTGCTATATGCAGCCACGCACTCGCAAGGGATCTGGAAGCTGAACCTCGGTGGGCACAACCATGACGACGACTAGCCGCTAGTTCCACGAGCACTAACGAGGGCCGCCTGCGGGCGGCCCTCGTTATGCCTGTGGATCAGGACGACTGCGAGCGCCGTGACGCTAGTACGCCACCGCGCCGCGCCCGGTCGCTGCGGCGTGCCGCTGCTCGTCGGCGCGGTAGCTCGAGCGCACCAGCGGCCCTGAGAAGACGGAGCCGAAGCCGAGCGCCTCGCCCTGCTCGCGGAACCAGCGGAACTCGTCCGGGTGCACCCAGCGGTCGATCTTCGCGTGCTTGGCACTCGGCTGGAGGTACTGCCCGATCGTCACGACGTCCACTTCGTGGGCGCGCAGGTCGCGGAGCGTCTCGACGACCTCGTCGTTCGTCTCGCCGAGGCCGACGATGATCCCGGACTTCGTGAGCACCGGGTAGTCCGCGAGCTCCTTCGCGCGCTCGAGCAGCCAGAGCGCCTTGTCGTAGCTCGCCTTGGCCCCGCGCATGCGCGCGTGCAGGCGGCGGACGGTCTCGATGTTGTGGTTGAAGACGTCGGGGCGCTCGGCCAGGATCGTGCGCAGCGCCTCCTCCTCCACGCCGAGGAAGTCGGGCGTCAGGATCTCGATCGTCGCCTCGGGCACCTTGTGCTTGAGCGCGCGGATCGTGGAGGCGTAGTGGCCCGCGCCGCGGTCGGCGACGTCGTCGCGGTCGACGGATGTGACGACCACGTGCTTGAGGTTCATCTTGGCCGCGGTGGCCGCGAGCCGTAGCGGCTCGAGCGGGTCCGGCGGCTCTTCGGGACGGCCGGAGTTGACGTAGCAGTACCGGCACGCCCGCGTGCAGGTCTCCCCAAGGATCTGGAAGGTCGCCGTGCCGCGGCCCCAGCACTCGGCGATGTTCGGGCAGCGCGCCTCCTCGCAGATCGTGTTCAGCGAGGCGCCGTGGATCAGCTTGCGCACGTCCATGTACGCCGAGTCCG
>JBIOZO010000150.1:0-4126 GCA_044871215.1 Gaiellaceae bacterium
ATCGCGGCGATCGACTGCTCGTCGTCCTGCTCGCCCCAGCCCCAGTCGTACTCGGCGCCGCCGATCGCCCAGGCGCCGAAGCCCACTCGGCTGATCTCCAGCCCGGTCGCGCCGAGTAGCGTCGTCCTCACGCGAAGGCGCGACGCAGCTGGACGAACAGCGCCTCGAACGCCAGTGCCGGCGAGAGTTGGAACTCCTCGAAGCGGCGCCAGGTCTCGCGGACGAGCTCCGCGGCGAGCTGCGCGCCCTCGAGCCGCTCGAGGCTCCCGTCCTCGCGTAGCTCGTCGGCGCGATCGACGTGGACGAGCGCCTTCTCGGCACCGGCCGCCGCGGCTACCAGGTCGCGGTACCACGACGCGAGCTCCTCCAGCGAGGCGAGCAACTCCTCGCGCTCGGCGCCGCGCGCCGCTCGGCGCACCCGCTGCTCGGCCTCTCGCGAGGTGAGGTCGAGCCCCTCGAGCGCCGCCTCCTCGCGCTCCTTGGCCTCGGCCGCGCGCTGCTTCGAGGCCTCGACCAGCGTCCGCGCCGCGGCCGAAGGGTCGAACTCGGCTGCGTAAACCGAGCGCGCCGCCTCGAGCAGGGCGGCCCGCCGCTTCGCGGAGGCCGGGTCGAGCAGCCGCTCGGCGCGGTCGAGCCGCCCGCTCGCGACGCGGGCGATCGCCGTCGCCTCGGCGTCGGGCAGCTCGGGCGCGTTCGCCACCACGTGCTCGCGGACGGCTCGCTCCGAGAGCCGCCGGAACGGCACCGCCTGGCAGCGCGAGCGGATCGTCTCCGGCAGCGGCCCGACCTCGTCCGCGACGAGCGCGATCACCGCGTAGGGCGGCGGTTCCTCGAGATCCTTGAGCAGCGCGTCGGCCGCCTCGTCGTTCAGGAGATGCGCGCCGAAGACGAGGTAGACGCGCCGCTGCGCCTCGAAGGGGCGCATGTGCAGGTCGCGCCGCATCTCGCGCACGGCGTCGATGCGGATCTGGTCGCCGAGCGGCTCGAGCACGTAGAGATCGGGATGCGAACGGCGCTCGACCCGCGGGTCGCCCCCGAGCAGCTCGGACGCAAACGCGAGCGCAGCCGGGCGCTTGCCGACCCCGGCCGGCCCGTGGAAGAGGTACGCGTGCGCGGGGCCCTCCGTGAGCGCCGCACGCAGGAGCCGCTTGGCCTCCTCCTGCTCACGAACGCTGTCGAAGCTCATGCAGCACCTCCTCGGCGATCTCGCGGGGCGGGCGCGTGCCGTCGACAGCCTGGATCCGCTCGGGAAAGACCTCGGCCAGCTGCCGGTAAGCCGCGTCGACCCGCGAGCGGAACGCGTCGTCCTCGCGCTCGATGCGGTCGCCCTCGCCGCCGACGCGCCGCGCGGACTCGGCCGGGTCGACCAGCAGCAGGAACGTCCGGTCGGGCAGCACGCCGCGCACCGCGTGCAGGTTCAGCTCGAGCACGCGGTCGAGGCCGAGGTCGCGCGCGATGCCCTGGTAGGCGAGCGACGAATCGAGGTAGCGGTCGCAGATCACATCCGCGCCCCGCTCGAGCGCCGGAACGATCGCCTCCTCGACGAGCTGCGCCCGGGCGGCCGCGAAGAGCGCCGCCTCGGCCCACGGCGACACGGCGCCCTGGTGCAGCAGCAGCTCGCGAACCTGCTCGCCGAGCTTCGTCCCGCCCGGCTCGCGGGTCGTCACCACGTCGCGGCCCTCGCCCCTGAGCGCTTCGGCGAGCAGCTGCGCCTGCGTCGACTTGCCTGAGCCGTCGAGGCCTTCAAAGGTGACGAACATCTGCGCGACCTAGGATATGAGGACGTGCGGGCGATCGTCACAGGGGGTGCCGGGTTCATCGGCTCGCACGTCGTCGAGGCGCTGCTCGCGCGCGGCGACGAGGTGACGGTCGTCGACGACTTCTCGAACGGCAAGCGCGAGAACGTGCCCGACGGCGTGCGGCTCGTCGAGGAGGACATCCGCCAGGGAGTGCGCCAGGCCTTCGCCGACGCGCGGCCCGAGGTCTGCTTCCACCTGGCCGCCCAGGTCGACGTGCGCGTCTCGGTCGAACGGCCGGTCCACGACGCTTCCGTGAACGTGCTCGGAACGATCGAGGTGCTCGAGGCGGCGCGCGAGCACGAGGCGCAGGTCGTCTTCAGCTCGACCGGCGGCGCCATCTACGGCGAGTGCGACGGACCTGCGCCGGAAACCTCGGAGCGCCGGCCGCTCGCGCCCTACGGGGTCTCGAAGCTCGCCGGCGAGGAGTACTTGGCCGCATACAACCGCCTCTACGGGACGCGGCACGTCGCGCTGCGCTACGGCAACGTCTACGGACCGCGGCAAGACCCGCACGGGGAGGCCGGTGTCGTCGCGATCTTCTTCGGCAGGCTCGCCGAGGGCGAGGCGCCGAGGATCTTCGGCGACGGCTCGCAGACGCGCGACTACGTCTACGCGGGCGACGTCGCGCGCGCGAGTCTGGCCGCGGCCGACCGGGACGGCGGCGTCTTCAACGTCGGCACCGGCCGGGAGACGTCGGTCGTCGAGCTCTTCGCTGCCTGCCGGCGCGTGGCAGGCTCGTCGCTCGACGCCGAGCCCGCGCCCGCGCGCCTCGGCGAGCTACAGCGCAGCGTGCTCGACGTCTCGCTCGCCGCCCGCGAGCTCGGCTGGCAGCCGGAGGTCTCGCTGGACGAGGGCCTGCGGCTGACCTGGGAGTCGTTCAGGAAGTAGCAGGAGCAGCGCGCGCGGCGGCGAATCGGACCGTCCGCCGTGGAGCACGCCCTTCCGCATCCAGGCCAGTCCGGCCCCCAGCGCGACCACCCCTGGCGCACGATCGCCGTCGTCGTCGCGGGCGTCGCGATGCTCGAGTTGCTGATCATCGTGGTCGTCGGCATCGCGCTCGTGGCCAAGCCGATGGCGCACGATGCGATCGCGAAAGCTGCCGCCGGGCCGGCCGTGAACAAGAAGCCCGCGCCGGAGCCGATGCTGCCGCTGCTCCCGCGCCGTCAGGTCTCGGTCACGATCCTGAACGGCAACGGCGTCGCGGGTGCCGCCGCGAGCGAGGCCTCTCGCGTGCGCGCGCGCGGGTACATCGTGGGCAAGGTCGGTAACGCCCCGCGCGGCAGCTACGGGCACAGCGTCGTCATGTACCGGACCGGCCGCGTCCGCGAGGCGCGCCGCCTCGCCCGCGACCTCGGAATCGCGATCGTCTCCCCGCTCGACGGCCTGCGGAAGGCCGACCTGCACGGCGCCAAGCTCGCCGTAATCCTCGGCGGCTAGCCACCTATCATCGGCGCGTGCCCGCCGACGATCCTCGCAAGCAGGCCGAGATCGACTACCCGTCGCGCGCCGGCGAGGAAGGCCGCGCCTGGATCCGCTCCAAGCCGTTCGGCCACAACCCGCGCGAGTCGGCACGCTTCCTGATCGACTTCGGCTACGTCCTGCAGCTCCTCGACCTGCACGCGGGCGCAAGCCTGGTCGAGCTCGGCTGCGGCTCCGGCTGGATGACCCGCTTCGCCGCCCGGCACGGCGTTCACGCCGAGGGGTACGACATCTCGCCGGAGATGATCGAGATCGCCCGCGCCGAGGCTTCGCGTGAGGGTCTCGACGCCGTCTTCGAGGCCGGCGACTACGAGGAGCTCGACCTCGGACGCCGTTTCGACGCCTGCCTCATCTACGACGCGCTCCATCACAGCGAACGGCCGGAGCTCGTGCTCGCGGCGGCGCGGCGCGCGCTCAAGCCGGGCGGCCGGCTGCTCGTCGTCGAGCCGAACTGGAAGCAGCGCTTCCAGGGGCGGGGCGCTTCCGACGCGTACGGCACGACCGAGCTCGGCTACAGCCCCCGGCGGCTCAAGCGACTACTCCGCGACGCCGGCTTCACCGACGTGCGGCGGTTCCACAACAACCGCAAGCGCCTTTTTTCGAACCGTCCCGGCGACATGGCCGCGCACCTCGCCGAGCCTCTCGTCTACCGGCTGCTCGCGCCCTTCTGGACGCAGATCTGGCTCACTGCTCGAGCGACCTAGCGCGCTCGAGCTCGCGCGCCGGGAACGGGTTCTGCGGGTCGAGCTCAGAGGCGCGCTCGAGCGCCGGAATCGCCCGGCCGAAGTCCTGCCGGCCCTCCTCGAAGAGCCCGAGCTCGAACCACGAGCGCCAGTTCAGCGGCTGCA
>JBIOZO010000151.1:0-2407 GCA_044871215.1 Gaiellaceae bacterium
CGTAGGGCAGCTCGCTGACGACGATCGCCGTGCGACCGCCGCGCAGCTCCTCGATGTGGGTGCGAGCGCGCTGGACGATCCGGCCGCGGCCCGAGCGGTAGGCCTCGCGGATCCCCTCGCGGCCGAGAATGATCGCGCCGGTCGGGAAGTCGGGGCCCTTGATGTGCTTGGTCAGCCGGTCGACGTCGATCGTCGGCTCGTCGATCATCGCGACCAGCGCGTCCACCACCTCGCCCAGGTTGTGCGGCGGCATGTTGGTCGCCATCCCGACCGCGATCCCCGCCGAGCCGTTCAGCAGCAGGTTCGGCAGGCGCGCCGGCAGGACCTCGGGCTCGCGGCGGGACTCGTCGTAGTTCGGCTTGAAGTCGACGGTGTCCGCGTCGATGTCGCGGAGCATCTCCGTCGCCAGCCGGGTCAGCCGGCACTCGGTGTAGCGCATCGCCGCGGCCGGGTAGCCGTCGATGTTCCCGAAGTTGCCCTGGCCGTCGACGAGCGGGTAGCGCATCGAGAACGGCTGCGCGAGGCGGACGAGCGTGTCGTAGATCGCTTGGTCGCCGTGCGGGTGGTACGAGCCCATCACGTCGCCGACGACGCGGGCGCACTTGAGGCGCGCGCGGTTCGGCTGCAGGCCGGCCTCGTGCATCGCGTAGAGCACGCGCCGGTGCACCGGCTTGAGGCCGTCGCGCACGTCCGGCAGCGCCCGCGCCACGATCACGCTCATCGCGTAGTCGAGGAAGCTCGAGCGCATCTCCTGCTCGAGCTCGCGCGGCTCGATCCGGCCTGGACCGAGGGGCTCTACGGTCGCCATCGCCCTCCCTCAGACATCAAGGAATCTGACGTCCTTCGCGTTCTGCTCGATGAAGAGCCGGCGCGGCTCGACCTGGTCGCCCATCAGCATCGAGAAGACCTGGTCGGCGGCCGCCGCGTCGTCGACCTCGACGCGGATCAGCATCCGCCGCGACGGGTCCATCGTCGTCTGCGCCAGCTCCTCCGGGTCCATCTCGCCAAGGCCCTTGAAGCGGCGCACGGAGATGCCCTCCTTGGCGAGTTCGAGCGAGTCGTCGCGCAGGGCCTCGAAGGTCACGGCATGCCGGGTCTTCTTGCCGAGCTCGAGGTCGAAGGGCGGCGCGCCGACGATCTCGACCAGGCGCGCGTAGGTCTTGCGCAGGTTCGCGTACACCGGCGAGGCGAGCAGCTCGGCCGGCACGACGACGTGCGTGGCGGCGCTCGTCTCTCGCTCGGTCACCTTGATCTTTGCGCCCTCGTCGTCGCTTTCGACGACCGCGACCTCGTAGCCGTTGGGCTCGAGCGCGGAGAGCGCGCCGTCGATCTCGGCGGAGAGTGCGGCGTCCGTCTCGACCAGACGGTGCTCGATCACGAAGTTGGCAGGCCCGGTGCCGAAGTCGGCGCGCAGGCGCGAGGCCCAGCCCTCGAACTCGTGCAGCGCTCGGCTGAAGCGCTGGTAGCGCGCCTCGGTCAGCTTCTGCTTCGAGCCCGAGCGGTCGGTCACGTCCACGTCCTTGACGCGCTCGCGGACGAGGACCTCCTCGAACTGCGACTCCTTGACGACGTACTGCTCCCGCCCGCCGACCTTGACGGCGTAGAGCGGCGGCACGGCGATGTAGACGTAGCCGCCGTCGACGAGCTCCGGCATCTGCCGGTAGAGGAACGTCAGGATCAGCGTGCGGATGTGCGAGCCGTCCACGTCGGCGTCGGTCATCACGATCACGCGGTGGTAGCGGAGTTTCTCGAGGTCGAACTCGTCGCCGATGCCCGTCCCGATCGCGGTGATCATGGACTGGATCTCCGCGTTCGAAAGCACCTTGTTGATCCGGTTCTTCTCGGAGTTGATCACCTTCCCGCGCAGCGGCAGGATCGCCTGGAAGGTGCGGTCACGCGCGTCGACGGCCGAGCCGCCGGCGGAGTTGCCCTCGACCAGGAAGAGCTCCGCCGAGGCCGGGTCGCTGATCTGGCAGTCGGCCAGCTTGCCGGGCAGCGACGAGCTCTCGAGCGCGCTCTTGCGCCGCGTCAGCTCCCGCGCCTTGCGCGCCGCCTGGCGCGCGCGCGCCGCCGAGATCGCCTTGTCGATGATGCGCTTGGCGTCGCTCGGGTTTTCCTCGAAGTACTCGGCCAGCCGCTGGTTGACGGTCTGCTCGACGAGCCCGCGCACCCAGGGGTTGCCGAGCTTCGTCTTCGTCTGCCCCTCGAACTGCGGCTCGCGCAGCTTGACCGAGAGCACCGCGGCGAGGCCCTCGCGGACGTCCTCGCCCTCGAGGTTGTCCTCCTTGTCCTTCAGCAGGCCCTTCGCGCGGGCGTAGTCGTTCAGCGTGCGCGTCAGGGCGCCCTTGAAGCCGGAGAGGTGCGAGCCACCCTCGGTGGTGTTGATGTTGTTGGCGAACGAGAAGAC
>JBIOZO010000152.1:0-5764 GCA_044871215.1 Gaiellaceae bacterium
GCGCTTAGGCGCACCGCGCCCGCCGCCGTCACGGTCGCCTTCAGCGTGCGCACTGGCGGCGGAGGTGGGGGAGGAGGAGGCGGCGGGGGCGGCGGCGCGTCGGTGACCAGGAACGACCCGTGCATCACCTGCCAGTGCGGCTCGCAGGCGTAGGCATAGACGTTGTCGTTCTTGAAGGTGACCGTGAACGTCTGCTGTCCGACGAACTCGAGGTCGGTGCGGAAGTCGACGCTCGGGTCGTCGTTCGAGGCGAGGTGGAAGTTGTGGATCTTCGACCTGTCGTCGACGACCACCGTGTACGTCCCGGGAGCCAGACGTGTGATCTTCTGGCCGGAGGCGTCGTTGAGCGTGATGTTGAACCCGTCGTTCGTCCCCACGATCGCGGTCAGCGTGGCGTCTTCGGCGCGCGCCCTCGTGGAGCCTGAGACGGCGACGACCACGACGGCGATGACGAGCGTGCCCCAGCGCATTGACCACACGGTGGCGATCGGCGAGGCTGCGAGTCAACTTCTTAGCCAAGGAGCGAATTCGATCATCCGCTACCGCTTCACCGCCGACCCGGCCGAGTCGATTGCCTTCTCCTACTCGCCCGTGCTCGAAGCCGTGCTCAGCCTCCATGTGCTCAGCGAGCCCAAGCACCATCCGCTGCAGCACCCGTGGGTTCGCCGCGCCCGCTCGTTGCCGGGGCCGCTGCGGCGCGAGATCGCGGCGTTCCGTTTCGCCTACGACGCCTACGTGCCGGAGTTCCTGATGCCCTCGCCCGCGAGTCCCTACCGAAGTTTCGCGGAGGACATCGATGAACTCGGACAGCTGGACGACTCGACCCTCGCGCTCGGGTTCCTTCGCCCGCTCTACGATCACCGCGGCGAGCGCGACGAGGCGCTGCTGGCCGATCCGCAGGTGAAGGCGCACGTGATGGCGCGTGCCGATCTGGCCGGCGGCGAGCCGGCGCTCGCCGAGCTGATCTTCGAGGCCCCGCGCGAGTTGGCCGAGCGCTTCGCCGCGCTGCTGGGCTCGTATTGGGAGGAGGCCTTCGAGGAGGAGTGGTCGGCGCTCGAGCCGCAGCTCGCGGCGACCGTTGCAGAGGCGGGGCGACGGATTGCAGGCGACGGCGTCTACACCTACTTGACCGGCCTCTCGCCGCAGCTCCTGATCGACGCGCGGCGCCACGAGATCCGCCGCGACCTCCCGCACGAGCACACGGTCGAGGTCGGCCCGCGGTCGGAGCTCGTACTCGTTCCGAGCGTCTTCGTCTGGCCGCACGTGCGGCTGAACTGCGACCCGCCGTGGCCGCCGGCGATCGTCTACCCGGCGCCGTTCGCGCTCGCGGGCGGAAAGTCGAAGCTTCCCTCCGAGGACGTCGTCCACGTGCTCCGCGCGCTCGCCGACGAAACGCGCCTGCGAGCGCTCAAGCTGATCGCGGCCGGCGAGCGCTCGACCCAGGAGCTGGCACCCCTCATCGGGATCAGCGAGGCAGGCCTCTCGAAGCACCTGCGGCTCCTTGCTCGGGCCGGTCTCGTCCGGGGCCGCCGCGAGGGCTACTACGTCCTCTACAGCCTCGAGCCGGAGCGGATCGCGACCCTCTCGGACGCCGTCCTGCTCTTTCTGCAGGGAGACGGCGTAAGGACTTCGTAAGGCAGCGTCAAACGACCGGGATCCGGCTGGACCGGCCGATACCATCCCACCGATGTCCACTGCGGTCGTGACCGGGGGAGCCGGGTTTCTCGGCTCCCACCTCTGCGAGTACCTGCTCGAGAAGAAGTACCGGGTCGTCTGCGTCGACAACCTCGAGACGAGCTCGCTGGAGAACATCGAGCACCTGCGCGACGACGATTTCGTCTTCCGCAACCACGACATGACCGAGCACCTGGAGGTGGACGAGCCGGTCGACTTCGTCTACCACCTGGCGGCACTGGCGAGCCCGATCGACTACCTGCGCCAGCCGCTGCACTCGCTCAAGGTCGGCTCGCACGGGACGCACCACGCGCTGGGGCTCGCGAAGTTCAAGCGCGCGCGTTTTTTGCTCTTCTCGACGAGCGAGGTCTACGGCGACCCCGAGGTGCACCCGCAGCCGGAGAGCTACTGGGGCAACGTCAACCCGATCGGGCCGCGGGGTGTCTACGACGAGGCCAAGCGCTACGCCGAGGCGCTGACCATGGCGTACCACCGCCAGCAGGGCGTCGACACGGCGATCGTCCGCATCTTCAACACCTACGGGCCGCGCATGCGCTCACACGACGGGCGCGCGATTCCGACCTTCATGCGGCAGGCGCTCGAGGACGCGCCGATCACCGTCTTCGGACAGGGCCAGCAGACGCGGAGCTTCTGTTACGTCGACGACCTGATCCGCGGGCTGCACCTGCTCGCCGAGAGCGATGAGCACCTGCCGGTCAACCTCGGCAACCCGGACGAGTTCTCGATTCTCGAGCTCGCGCAAACTGTTATCCGGGTCACGTCGTCTAAGAGCGAGATCGTCTACGAGGCGTTGCCCGTCGACGATCCGCAGGTTCGCCAGCCCGACATCACCCGAGCCAGGCAGGTGCTGGGCTGGGAGCCGGAGATCAAGCTCGAAGAGGGACTGCGGCGCATGTTGCCCTCCCTCGGAAGGGAGCCACTTGGGGTCTAGGAAAATCTGCATCGCCCTGATCACGATCGTTCTCTGCGTGCTGGCCGCGACGGTCAAGGCGCAACCGGCGGGCGCGGCCCGAGGCATGCTCGTCGGCATCTACGACCCGGTGCAGCCGATCGCCGCGCCGGACACCACATTCCCGACGCTCGTCAAGCTGCGGACGCAGATCATCCGCGTGAATCTGGACTGGAACGTGATCGCCACGCGCCGCCCGGCGAAGCCGACAGACCCGGCCGACCCGGCTTACAACTGGTCGATCCACGACACCGTGCTGCAGAACGCGGCCAAGAACAAGATCCAGGTGCTGTTCACGATCCTCGGCACGCCGAGGTGGGCGAACGGCAAGCTGAAGGGCACGAACCGCGCGCCGGCCAAGGCGGCCGACCTGCGCAACTTCGCCCTCGCCGCGGCCAAGCGCTACAGCGGCAAGTTCAAGCGCGACGACGGGGTCGTCCTGCCATCCGTCCGCAAGTGGCTGGCCTGGAACGAGCCGAACAATCCCGTCTTTCTCAAACCGCAATGGGCGAAGGTCGGCCGCAAGTGCGTCAAGACGAAGAACCATCGTTGCGTGAAGTTCGCAGCGCGTTACGCACCGGTCGGCGCGAAGGCCTATGTCGCGATCTGCCGGTCGGTCTGGGCGGGTATCCACGCCTCGCACCTCAGGAAGGAAGTGGTGGGCTGCGGCGCCACCGACCCGCGCGGCAACAACGCCGCCCGGAACCGGCGGCCCTCGATCTCACCGGTCGCGTTCCTGCAGGACCTGCGGAGGTACGGGCTGAAGCGCCGCCAGTTCGACGTCTACGCCCACCACCCGTACTACGGCCGGGCGACCGAGACGCCGACGACCATGCCGAAGGGCAAGCAGACTGTCACGCTCGCCAACATCTCGGTGCTGACCAAGCTGCTGAGCAAGCTCTACGGCAACAAGAAGCTCTGGATCACCGAGTACGGCTACCAGACGCGGCCGCCCGACAGGGCGTTCGGAGTCACTTGGTCGAAGCAGGCCAAGTACCTGACCCAGGCGTACAAGATCGCTCGCAAGAACCCGAGGATCACGATGATGCTCTGGTTCCTGCTCCGCGACGAGTCGCGGCTGGGCGGCTGGCAGTCCGGCTTCTTCACCGCCTCCGGCAAGAAAAAGCCGGCGTACGACGCGTTCCGCCGCCTGCCACACTAATGTCGTGGGCGTGAATCACCGCTTGGATCGACCGGTCATCTCAGACGCATGCGCGGGCCAAGCCCGCGCATGCTGAGGTCGGCAGCGCAAGCGCAGCCTTAGACCGTGGCCACACCAACATCGCAACGGGGGCGGGGACGGATCCCCGCCCCCGTTGCAGAAGACGACGCGCCGGTCCGGATCGTCAGCGACATCCGGGCCGGCGCGCCGTTTCTGCTCACGCGGTCGCAGCTGCTCATGGCCGGCCGGAGGCTGGCGAGCATCACCGCGCTCGTGCTCGTCGACCTCGGCGGCCTGGTGCTCGGGATCTACCTGGCCCTCGTCGTGCGCGAGGTCTACTACGGCAACGAGCCGATCCTCTGGGGCGTGCTCTGGCGGATCGAGACCGACTGGCTGCCCTTCCTGACGCTCGTGACCGTCCTCGTCTTCTCGCAGACGCACCTGTACGAGGAGCGCGAGCGCCGGCCCGGGTTCGGCCGCGTGCTCTCGTCGCTGATCCTCGTCGCGCTGATCACGCTCGCCTTCGCGATCGGCACGGGCCATCGCTTTTCGACCTACGGGCTCGCGCCGACGGCGGTCGTCATCTGCGCGATCACGATCGCGCTGCTCCGCTCCAGCTACGAGCTCGTCACCGGTGAGGTGCTGCGCAGCCTGGGCGCGCGCCGCTACGCGCTGCTGGCCGGGTCGGGCGAGAACGTCGCGCACCTGCACGGCGCGCTCGGTTCCGGGCGCAGCGGGATCGACTACGAGTTCGTCGGCGCGCTCGCGCCCTCACCGGAGGGCGTGTCGCTGCCAGTGCTCGGCGACGTGGGCGAGCTGCCCGCGGTGCTCGACCGCCAACGGGTGGACGAGCTGATCGTGACCGACACCGACTTCGCCGAGCGCGAGCTGCTCGAGATCGTCGACCACGCGCACCGGCGGGGCGTCGAGGTGCTGATCGCGCCGAAGGCGACGAAGCTGCTGACCCAGCGGGTCGAGTTCGTTCCGGGCCAGGCGATCCCGCTCTTCGAGCTGCGTCCGCCCGCCTTCGTCGGCATGGACTGGGTGCTCAAGCGCACCTTCGACCTGGTCGTCTCCGCGTGCGTGCTGGTCATCGGCACGCCCGTATGGCTCGGCATCGCCGCCGCCGTCAAGCTCAGCTCGCGCGGGCCGGTTCTCTACCGCGACCGCCGCGTCGGCCTCGGCGAGCGGGAATTCGGGATGCTCAAGTTCCGCACCATGTACGCGGACGCCGCCGGCGAGCAGGCGAAGCTGGAGGCCTCGAACGAGGCGGACGGGCCGCTTTTCAAGATGCGCGAGGACCCGCGCGTTACGAGCGTCGGCGCCTGGCTGCGGCGACTCTCGCTGGACGAGGTCCCGCAGCTCTGGAACGTCCTGCGCGGCGAGATGAGCCTCGTCGGGCCGCGGCCGCTGCCGCTGCGCGACTACGAGCGGCTGGACGCCTGGCACCGGAAGCGCTACCGCGTGCTGCCGGGTGTGACCGGCCTCTGGCAGATCTCGGGCCGCTCGAACCTCGGCTTCGACGACCTCGTCCGGCTGGACTTCTTCTACCTCGAGAACTGGTCGCTGACGCTCGACATCTCGATCCTGCTGAAGACGATCCCAGCAGTCCTCTCCAGGCGCGGGGCGTACTGACGTGCAGCGCGTGCTGGTGACCGGGCCTGACGGCTTCGTCGGCCGGCATCTGCGCACCGAGCTCGGCGAGGCCTTCGTGCCCTTTGCCGGTGACGTCCTCGACGTCGAAGCGGTCACCGGGGCCGTCCGCGAGGCGCAGCCCTCGGCGGTCGTCCACCTCGCCGCCGACTCATCGGTAGCCGCCTCGTGGGAGAGCCCGACGAGCGCCTGGAGCGTGAACGTCGGCGGCACGGTCAACGTGCTCGACGCAGTTCGCTCCGAGTGCCCCGAGGCGCGCGTGCTCTTTCCCTCGACATGTGAGGTCTACGGCAACGCGAGCCGCT
>JBIOZO010000153.1:0-4962 GCA_044871215.1 Gaiellaceae bacterium
ATCTTCTCGGAGTCGGCGTCGAAGTCCAGGAGGATGCGGGCGGCGACGCCCTCGTTCTCGCGCACGAGGCCGAGCAGGATGTGCTCGGTGCCGATGTAGTTGTGGCCCAGCGAGAGCGCCTCACGCAGCGCGAGCTCGAGCACCTTCTTGGCGCGCGGCGTGAAGGGGATCTGGCCGGACGTGACCTCCTCACCGGAGCCGACGATGCGCACGACCTGCGCCCGCACACGCTCGACGGTGATGTCGAGGCTCTCGAGGACGCGGGCCGCCAGACCCTCCTCCTCGCGCAGGAGCCCGAGGAGGATGTGCTCGGTCCCAATGTAGTTGTGCTTGAGCGTCCGCGCCTCCTCCTGGGCGAGGACGACCACCTGGCGGGCTCGCTCTGTGAATCGCTCGAACATGGCTTGCGCTGGTTCCTTCCTGCTGTGTCTGCGTCTTCAGCGCTAGGTCGTTTCGGTGGTCCGGACTGGTGGGAGGACAGGTTCGCTGAGTGACCGGAGAGACGAAAATACCCCGTCTCCCAAACCGCTACCCGGCGTGGCAGCCGGATCGGATGAAGGAGCGCGGGGTCGCTTTGCGGCCATGAGGCAGTCTACCAAGGGGGGTGGTCCCGGGAGAGCGTTAGCGCATCGCCGGAAACAGCACGACTTCGCGGATCGACCGTCGCCCCGTGAGCAGCATCACGAGGCGGTCGATCCCGATGCCGATTCCACCGGTCGGCGGCATCCCGTGCTCGAGCGCGAAGAGGTAGCCCTCGTCCATCGGCTGCGTCTCCTCGTCGCCGGCGGCGGCGTGGCGCGCCTGCATCTCGAAGCGCCGCCGCTGGTCGTCGGGATCGTTGAGCTCCGTGAACGCGTTGCCGAACTCCATCCCGCCCGCATAGACCTCGAAACGCTCGACCAGCCCCTCCTTGGAGCGGTGGCGCTTGGCGAACGGCGAGAGCTCGACGGGGTAGTCGAGCAGGAACGTGGGCTGGACCAGCTCCGGCTCGACGTGCTTGGAGAGCAGGTGGTCGACGAGCTGGCCCCAGGTCTCCTCCTCGGGTACCTCGAGGCCGCGGTCGCGCATCCTGGCGCGTAGGGACTCGAGGTCGCGGTCGGCCAGAACGTCGATGCCGGTCCGGGATTGGATCGCGTCGCCCAGCGTCTCGCGCCGCCACGGCGGGCTGAAGTCGATCTCGCCCCCATAGCCCGCCCGCTCGGCGACGAAGGCGACGAGCTGCTCACAGCGCTCCGCGGTGGAGTCGTAGTCGGCGTAGGCCTCGTACCACTCGAGCATCGTGAACTCGGGGTTGTGCTTGAACGAGACGCCCTCGTTGCGGAAGTCCTTGCCGATCTCGTAGACGCGCTCGAGCCCGCCGACGATCAGGCGCTTGAGGTAGAGCTCGGTGGCGATCCGCAGGAACAGCGTGCGGTCGAGCTCGTTGTGGTGCGTGCTGAACGGCCGCGAGAGCGCGCCGCCGTAGATCGGCTGCAGCACGGGCGTCTCGACCTCGATGAAGCCACGCTCGTCGAGCCAGCCGCGCATCGCGGTGACCACCTTCGCGCGCGTGATGAAGAGGTCGCGGATCTCCTCGTTGGCGATCAGGTCGAGCTCGCGGTGGCGATAGCGCTGCTCGACGTCCGTGAGGCCGTGGCGCTTCTCGGGCGGCGGGCGCAGCGACTTCGCCAGCACGTCGAAGTCCGCGACGCGCAGCGAGAGCTCGCCGCGGCGCGTGCGCAGGACCGTGCCGTCGGCGCCGATCAGGTCGCCGAGGTCGAGGCCGAGCAGGCGCGCGAACTTCTCCTCGCCGAGCTCGTTGACGCGCGCCATGAGCTGGATGCGGCCGGAGCGGTCGACGAGGTCCAAAAACGCCGCCTTGCCCTGCTCGCGCCGGGCGGCCAGGCGGCCGGCGACGCGCCGGCGCTCGTCGGTCTCGGCGCCCGGCTCGAGTCCGTCGAACGGCGCCTTGACCTCGGCGATCGGCGTGACGCCGGGGTAGGCGTGCGGGAACGGGTCGATGCCGTCCTGGCGGAGTGCCTCGAGCTTGCGCCGGCGGGTGGCGAGGAGCTCCGCCTCGCCCCCGGCCTGAGTGCTCATAGCCCTCAGGCTACGTCAATCTTCGTGATCCTGAGCTTGATCTCGCCGCGCGGCGCGCTTACCGAGACGACGTCGCCCATCTTGTGACCGAGCAGCGCCTTGCCGACCGGCGACTCGTTGGAGAGGCGCCGGTTGCCGGGATCCGCCTCGGTCGAGCCCACGATCGTGTAGCTGACGCTCTTGCCGGAGTCCTCGTCCTGGACGTGGACCTCCGAGCCGACGCTCACGACGTCGTTGTCGAGCTCGGACGCGTCGATCACCGACGCCGAGCGCAGCTTGTCCTCCAGAGACGCGATCCGCGCCTCGAGCATCGCCTGCTCGTTCTTGGCGTCGTCGTACTCGGAGTTCTCCGAGATGTCGCCGAACTCGCGGGCCTCCTTGATGCGCTCCGCAACCTCGCGACGCTTGTCGTTGGAGAGGTACTCGATCTCGTCCTTCAGCTTCTGAAGGCCTTCGGGAGTGAGGAGGACGTCCTTCTGCATCGCTCGTCCTTGGAGGGGTCGGGTCCGTAGAGAACAAAAACGCCCGCGCGACAGCGCAGGGCGGTAGGGCCGAGCATGGTAGCACCGGCCCGACTCTGCGTTCAGGTCGGTAAGGCGGCCTGGATCGCCCGCCACACGCGCTCGGGATGCGCGGGCATGTCGAGGTGCCGCACGCCCAGGTGCGAGATCGCGTCGACGACCGCGTTCTGCACCGCCGGCGTCGAGCCGATCGTGCCCGCCTCGCCGATGCCCTTGGCCCCGAGGGGGTTGCGGTCGGTCGGCGTCTGGGTGCGCACGGTCTCGTACGACGGCAGGTCGGCGGCGCTCGGCATCATGTAGCTGGCCAGCGAGCCGGTCAGACAGTTGCCCGACTCGTCGTAGGAGATCTCCTCGAGCAGCGCCTGCGCGACGCCCTGGGCGATGCCGCCGTGCACCTGGCCCTCGACGAGCATCGGGTTCGTGATCCGGCCCGCGTCATCGACGCAGATGTGACGGATCAGCCGCACGTCGCCGGTCTCGGTGTCGACCTCGACGACCGAGACGTGCGTGCCGAACGGGAACGTCGCGTCCGGGGTCGTGAAGTCGTTCTCGGCGCTGAGGCCCGGCTCGATCCCCTCCGGCGGGTTCTCGGCCAGCGCGGCGAGCTGCGCCCAGGAGAGCGCCGTGCCGGGCGAGCCGGCCACGCCGAGGCCCTTGCCCGGGACGACCTCGATGTCGTCCTCGGAGGCCTCGAGCTCGTGCGCGGCGATCTTCTTGGCCTTGTCGAGCACCTCGCGCGTGGCGTTGATCACCGCGCTTCCGCCGACCTGCAGCGAGCGCGAGCCCATCGTGCCCATGCCGCGCGCGACCTGCCCGGTGTCGGACTGGATGATCGTGATGTCCTCGGCGTCGATCCCCAGCTCGGTCGAGACGAGCTGCGTCCACGACGTGACGTGGCCCTGGCCGTGGGGGCTCGTGCCGCTGCGGACCGTGACCTTGCCGTCGGTGGCGACCTCGCAGGTCCCGAGCTCGAAGCCGAAGCCGGTCCACTCGACGTAGCTGCACATGCCGATGCCGAGCTGCTTGACGGCGCCGTTGGCGCGCCGGGCCCGCTGCTCGGCGCGCAGCTGCTCGTAGCCGGCGTTCTCGAGCGCCTGGTCGAGCGCGCGGCGGTACTCGCCGGAGTCATAGTTCGCGCCGCCGACCGTCTGGTGCGGGAAGTCGTCGGGAGCGATGAAGTTCTTGCGCCGAACGTCGGCCGGGTCCATGCCCAGCTCGTGCGCGAGCATGTCCATCGCCCGCTCGACGAGCGCCGTCGCCTCCGGGCGACCGGCGCCGCGGTACGCGCCGATCGGCGTGGTGTTGGTGACCACGCAGCGGTAGGAGAAGTCGATCTTCGGGATGTTGTAGACGCCGGAGCTCATCAGGCCCGTGAGCCCGGGCATCAGCAGCGCGTCGTGCGGATAGGCGCCGCAGTCGGCGAGCACGCGGACCTTGAGCCCGGTGATCGTGCCGTCGCGCCTGGCGCCGAGCTCGACGTCCTGCACCTGGGCGCGGCCGTGCTGCATCGAGACCATCGTCTCCCAGCGGCTCTCGACGTAGCGCACCGGGGCGTTGAACCTGCGCGCGAGCGCGCCGGCGACGACCTGCTCGGGGTAGCTCGCGATCCGCGCGCCGAAGCCGCCGCCGACGGCCGGGGCGATCACGCGCACCTGCGCCGGCTCCATGCCCAGGCAGGCGGCGATGAAGCCCTGGGCGGCGTGCGGGGCCTGGCAGGGGATCCACAGCGTCAGGCCGCCGGTCCGTTCGTCTGGGGCGGCGAGCATCGCGCCGGGCTCCATCGGCACGGCGGCGAGCCGCTGGTTGATGAAGCGGCCCTTGACGACCACCTCCGCGTCGCCGAGCGCGTCCTCCTTCGGGGGATCCTCGAAGGCGAGGTTGGGGTGTTCGGGGAACAGGCGCTCGGAGGTCTCCTCGGCCGCCTCGAGCGGGTCGATCACCACGGGGAGCGGGTCGATGTCGACGAACACGAGCTCGGCCGCGTCGACGGCCTGAGCGCGGGTCTCGGCGACGACGACGGCGATCGCCTCGCCCAGGAAGCGCACGCGGTCGTAGGCGAGCACCGGTCGCTTCATCGAGTCCGGAGCGGGCGGACCCATCGGCTCGGCGACGAACAGGTCGGTGAAGCCGAGGTCCTCGCCCGTGAAGACGCCCTTGACGCCGGGCGCCGACTCCGCCTCGCTCTTGTCGATGCTCGTGATGGTGCCGTGGGCGACGCCTGCGCGCACGAAGACGGCGTGCAGCGTCCCCGGGAGCTTCACATCGTCGGTGTAGCTCCCCGTCCCCATGATCAGGGGCGGATCCTCGATGCGGCGAACCGCCGTGCCCGCAGTAGCAGCGCTCATGCCGCGGCAGCATATTC
>JBIOZO010000154.1:0-3964 GCA_044871215.1 Gaiellaceae bacterium
TCGTGAACACCGCGAAGGTCGTCAAGCCCGACGTGATGGCGACCAACGGGGTCATCCACGTCGTCAACCGTGTGCTGATCCCGCCTGCGAAGTAAGAGAGGGCGACAGGCTCCCGCCGCGTCTCGGAACGCGGCGGGAGCTACTTCTTTACGGGCTCGCGCTTCTCGAACTCGATCATCAAGCGCCGCAGCAATGCGTTCAGCTGCCGCTTCTCCTTCACGCTCAGCGCGGCCGCGACCAGCGATTCCTTCTCGGCCTGGGCGCTGACGGACTGCTCCCACGCGCGCGCGCCCGCCTCGGTGAGCTCGACGATTACCCCACGCCGATCGTCCGGATCCGGGACCCGGCGGACGAGCCCCGCCTGCTCGAGCCGGTCGATCCGGTTCGTCATCGCGCCGCTCGAGAGGTCGCCCCACCGCGCGAGCTGCCCGACCGGCTTGCGGTGAGGCGGCCCGTCGAGCTGCAGGTGACCAAGCGCCTTCCACTCGCCCTCGGTCAGCCCGTGCTCGGAAAGGGTCTCGTTCAGCATCCGGTTCAGCCGCCGGCGCAGGCCGTTGATGCGGTCGACAATCCCTTCGACCTCGACGTCGACCGCGCCCGGCAGCTCGTGCTCGGCGAGCCAGCGATCGACGTGGTCCTGCTCGACGCTCACGGCAGCATTCTCCGGCAAAAAAGTCTTGACGTCAAGATATTCGAAGTGTAACGTTCTCCTTCGATGTCAAAATACTTTAGGTCGAGAGGAGCCGCCGCATGATCGAGCACGAGATCCACACAGAGGCCGCCCGCGAGCGGACGGCTCGACTGAGCAGCGACTGGTCCCCGGTCCACGAGCCGCGCCGACGCGTTCGCCTGACGCTCGGCCGCTGGCTGATCGGGGCCGGTCGCCGGCTCGCCTCGGAACCCGGCTCAGCTCTCGCGCATGAAGCCCTGCCGCGCTGCTGACACCAGCGCGACGGCTTCGGGGAAGAGCACACGCATGGCGTCACGTAGAGCCATGGCCTGCTCCTCGGCACTCCCCTCCCCCTGAACCTGCTGGAGCGCGGCGGCGGTCAGCTCGACCGCGGTGTTCAGCGTTAGCGTGGCGAACTGCTCGCGCTGCGCCTCGTGAACGCTCTCGGCCTGCTGCTCGGCGAACTCGCGCAGGCTCCGCATCAGGTCTTCCGGGTCGCCGCCGAAGGGGAAGCCTTCCATGCGGCCAGGTTAGCTCAGGGGCAGCTTGTAGCCGCGCTCGACGTCGTGAACGAGCTCTTCCACCGTCGCCGCGGCGCCTTTCACCGCCGCCGCCACGTCCGTGCCGGCGCCTGCGCCCAGGTCATCCAGCAGCGCCGGGCTCGCCACCCGCGCCGAGTCGGGATCGACGCCGGCCGCTTCCTCCGCCACCTCGCAGAGTGCCGCGATCGAGACGGCGTCGCGGATCAGCGCCCGGTCCGAGACTGGCACGCCGGTCGCGTCGAGCACGAGCCAGTTGGTCGCATCCTCGATGCCGTACGCGCAGACGTAGAGCCGCAGTCCGTTCGCCGGTTCCGCGGGGACGATGCCGGCCACCTCCTCGTCGTCGGCCGCGTGACGCACAGCCGCGTCGGCGATCCGCCGCAGGTCGCGCTCGAGGCTCATCCGTCGAGCTTAGACCGGGCGTCGAAGGGGAAGACCCAGGCGCGCCGGTTCGTGGCGTATGGTTCGTATTTCGAACTGGTTGGCGTGAGCAAGGAGGCAGGCGGGGGCAATGCTCTTCTTCGTCGTCAAGCGGCTGGTAGGAGCCGTCCTGATGGTGCTCGCCGTGACCCTCATCACGTTCGTGATGTTCTTCATGCTCGCGGGCTCGCGGAAGACCATCGGCGGCGGCGCCGGCTTCGACGGCAAGCAGTTCGACACCAGCGGCTCGCTCGTCCAGCAGTACGGCCGCTTCGTCGGCAACCTCGTGCTCCACGGCGAGCTTCCCTACTCGTCGCGCCTGAACGAGCCCGTGAAGACGGAGATCCGCCGGACGCTTCCCGTCACGGCCTCGCTGGTGATCGGCGGGACGATCCTCTTCCTGCTGATGTCCTTCCCGATCGCGCTGCTCTCGGCGCTCAAACCGCGCTCGCTGCTCGACCGGGGGCTGATGGTCTTCGTGCTGATCGGCCTCTGCTGCCACCCGGTCTGGCTCTCGCTGATCTTCTCGTACGTCTTCGGCTTCAAGCTGCACTGGTTCCCGATAGCCGGGTACTGCGATCTCACGTACGTGCCGCAAAACTCGATCGAATGCGGCGGCCCGCGCTACTGGGCCTACCACATGGTCCTGCCGTGGTTCACCTTCGCGTTCCTGTTCACCGCGCTCTACGCGCGCATGATCCGGGCGAGCCTGCTCGAGACGATGAACGAGGACTGGGTGCGTACGGCGCGCGCCAAGGGAGCCCGCAACTCCCGCGTCATGCGCTCGCACGTCCTGCCGAACGCGCTGCTCCCGGTCGTGACAATGCTCGGCATGGACGTCGGCGTGGCCTTCGCCGGCGCGCTCTTCATCGAGTCGATCTTCCAGCTCCCCGGGATGGGGCTTCTGCTCGTGCAGTCGCTCGCGGCCTCCGACCTGCCGATGATCCTCGGGATCGTGCTCGTGGTGAGCATCGTGGTCGTCTTCGTGAACCTGATCGTCGACCTGCTCTACCCGCTGATCGACCCGCGCGTCCGAGTCGGCGGCAGCAAGAACGACAGCACCACCGCTTCGCGCGGGCTGCGCCGAGAGCTGCGTGCGCAGCGCCGGCAGGCGACCGAACCGGCGAGCTGAGCTAGGCGGCCTGGACGTCGCAGCCCAGGTACATCAGGGCCTCGACCGCTTCGGTCACGAACGCCGTCGCTTCACGCGCGTCGGCGAACGTGTAGGGCCCGGGACGCGCGGGCTCGGCGCTGCCGGCGGGGAAGACCTCTGCCTCGACGACGCACGAGGTGCCGTGGTCGATCGCTCGCATCACGGCCACCGAGCGGCCGTCGCGGCGCGCGTGGCGCACGAACAGCTCGCGGCCGGCCCCCGTGTCCGGGCCGGCGCTCACGGAGCGTAGGTCGCCGCGTTCGCCGCCGCCTGCGCGACGGTGTCGCGGTCGGCGAAGCCGTTCAGGCGGACGAAGAGCGCCCTCGGCCTGACGAAGACGAGCACCGCCGGCCCGTCGAGCACGCGGTCAGCGGGCGTCGGCGCGCCCGTCAGCAGCGAGGTGAGTGGCCTGACGATCTTCTCGTCGGCGACGTTGAACGAGACGAACCCGACGTGCGCCGCCCTGGCGCCCGCGCGGGCCTCCTGGGTCGACATCGAGTCGACGCTCGAATCGGGGGTGAAGAGCGAGACAACCACGACCGAGCGCGAACGGAGCGCAAGCGCGAGCTCGGAAGGCATGCCGTCGATCACGGCCGCGACGTGCGCCTTCGGCTTGGCCTTGGGCGTCACCACCGGTTTGACGGCGGCCTTTGTCGCGACCTTCTTTGCAGGCGTCGCGACGGCCTTCCTCGTGGCCGGCTTCGCCTTCGGGGCGACCGCCTTGGTGACGTGCTTCTTCACCGGGTGCAACGGTTTGATCGTCGGCACCGCGGCGCTCGAGGAGCTCTGGCCGCGGCCGAGCAGCATGTAGCCGCCCATCAGGGCGACCATCGCCGCACAGCCGGCCGCAGCGAGAACCCGGACTTGTGGAGTCAGGCTCACGGTGTTCCTATCGGCAGGCTGGGCCGCGCGCTTGACGGGGAAATACGAAGGGCGCGGTCTCCCGCGCCCTTCGCGTCAAGCGGTGAAGCCCTGGCCTAGCAGCCGCCGGGCTTGATGTCCGCGCCGGGGCCGGACTTGTGGTACTGAACCGTCCCGGGGACCGTGTTCGTGATGCAGTAGGTCGTGGAGTTCGCGACCGAGATCTTGATGTTCTTGATCCCGGCGTCGTACGAGCCCTGCAGCTTGGTCAGCGTCGCGCCCGTGTAGCCCGTGGCGTGGTCGGCGTTGTACGCCTCC
>JBIOZO010000155.1:0-2375 GCA_044871215.1 Gaiellaceae bacterium
GGATCTGCGAGGTGCCGATCAGGAACGTCGGCCAGAAGCCGAGGTTCTCGATGCGGCGGTTCTGCGCCGAGCGGTCGGCGACCCAGAGCAGCACGGCGAAGAGGCTCAGGAAGATGGCGATCTGCCAGGGCTGGCCGAGGTGGTCTTCGATCGTGCTCTCGCCCGCGGCGCCGGCGACGGCGGCAGGGATCGTGGCGAAGAAAATCCACCACGCGACCCGCTCGTCCAGCGTCTCGACGCGTCGGCGCGCGACCGAGCGGAACCAGGCGCCCACGTAGAGCGTGACGTCAGCCCAGAAGTACGCGACCACGGCGACGAGCGTGCCAAGGTGGAGCGCGACGTCGAAGGTCTTGTTGAAGTCCGGATTCGCCTCGAGGTAGTGCCAGTCCGCGATCCACGGGACGAGGATCAGGTGGCCCGAGGACGAGATCGGCAGCAGCTCCGTCAGGCCCTGCGTGACGCCGAGGACGAATGCCTGCCAGTCGGAAAGGCGACCGGCTTTCTCGCCTACGTCCCCGAACGAGAGGGCTGCGGCGACCAGGAGCAGTAGCGCGGCGACGCCGTAGACCAGCTTCGGATGGAGGCGCCGCTGCGGCTCGGCGGCTGAAGCGGCGCTCGCGCTCACGGCGCGTGAAGCTACCAGCGCCGGGGCCACGGCTTTACCTCAACTGCAGGTTGCAGTCGTCCTGACGCCCTAGGCTTCGAACATGGACGAGCACGTGTTGCTCGTTGAGGACGACGCCTCGATCCGCGAGGTGGCCACGCTCGGCCTCGAGCAGGCCGGGCTGCGAGTGACGGCGGTCGGCGACGGCCGGGAAGGCCTCGAGCGCTTTCGCCAGGGCGGCGTCGACCTCGTGGTGCTCGACGTGATGCTGCCCTCGCTAGACGGATTCGAGGTCTGTCGCGAGATCCGCCGCGAGAGCCAGGCGCCGATCGTGATGCTGACCGCGCGCAGCGAGCTGCACGACGTGGTCGTCGGCCTCGAGCTCGGCGCCGACGACTACGTGACGAAGCCGTTCGAGCTGCCGGAGCTCGTCGCGCGGGTCAAGGCAGTGCTGCGGCGGGCGGCGCCCTCGGGCGACGGCGGCACCATCAATGTCGCCGGGCTGGCGATCGACCCGGACGGCTTCACCGCGAGCAAGCGCGGCGAGGAGCTGCAGCTCACGGCGACGGAGTTCCGCCTGCTGCTCGAGCTGGCGCGGCGGCCGAAGCAGGTCTTCACGCGCGAGCTGCTGCTCGAGCTCGTCTGGAACTACGACTACCTCGGCGACTCGCGGCTCGTCGATGCGGCTGTGCAACGGCTGCGCGCGAAGGTCGAGGACGATCCGAAGCAGCCCGCCCTGATCAAAACCGTGCGCGGGGTCGGCTACCGCTTCGACGCCGGCTCGTGACGCTCCGCCGCCGGCTGACGATCGTGCTCGCGCTCGCGGTCGGGCTCTCGGCGGCCGCCCTCGCGACCGGCTCGTACTTCGTCGTCCGCCACAACCTGCTCAACGACTCAGTGGATTCGGCGGTCACCCAGACGCGCCGGAACCTGGACGTGGCGCATCACTTCCGAGACCCCAACCTGCTCGTCGAGGCATACCGCGGCCGCGGCGACTTCCTCAGCGTCGTCACGCAGTCCGGACAGACCTACCTCTCGGGCACGGGCGTGACGCTTCGCTCGGTGCCGGCGGGGTTGCGCGCGCTCGTACGGCAGGGAAATCTCGGCTACGAAAGGACGACGGTCGCCGGCCAGCGCTTCCTGGTCACGGGCACGCCCGGCGGGCGCGGCTCGCGGCTCTACTTCTTCTTCGCCGAGGACGGGCTCCGGCACGAGCTCGCGGTGCTGCGGAACATCCTGCTCGCCGGGGTCGGGATCCTCGTGCTGCTCGCGGCATTCGCCGGCTATGCCCTGGCCAGGAGCACGCTGAGGCCGGTCGGGCGCGCGAGCGCGGCCGCGCAGTCGCTCGCCGAGGGCCTGCTCGAGACGCGGCTCCCGGTCGAGGGCAAGGACGAGTTCGGGGCCTGGGCGCAGTCCTTCAACGAGATGGCCGCTGCGCTCGAGGCCAAGATCGAGGAGCTGCAGGCGGCCCAGGCGCGCGAGCGGCGCTTCACGGCCGACGTCGCGCACGAGCTCCGGACCCCGCTGACCGCCCTCGTCGGCGAGGCCTCGCTGCTCTCCGAGCACCTCGACCGCATGCCGGCCGAGTCACGGCGCCCCGCCGAGCTGCTGATCGCCGACGTCGGCCGCCTGCGCCGCCTGGTCGAGGACCTGATGGAGATCTCGCGCTTCGACGCGGGGGCCGAGGACGTCCACGCCGAGGAGGTCGACGTGCCGGCACTCGTGGGTGCCGCGGTGCGCGCGCGTGGCTGGGGCGACAGCGTCCGCATCG
>JBIOZO010000156.1:0-2232 GCA_044871215.1 Gaiellaceae bacterium
AGCGAGAGCATCGGCACGAGCCCTGCGGCCGCCACGATCACGAGCAGGCTCACCGAGAGGTTGCCCCAGAGCAGCGTCAGGTCGAAGAGCCCGAGCACGCGCAGCCGCTCCGGCACGGGCGTGATCCCCCAACTCGGCGTCTGTTCCACTGCGCTCCCTTCGCTGGTGCTAGCCAGATCAGGTTCGACGGGTGTGATCTCAGCCGCTTGCCGCGGCACCCCGGGACCGGCACTGTACCCGGAGATGGAGCGACGGCGCCGAGCCCGGCTTACGCCCCTCAGCGGCGAGCTGAAGGCGATGGTCGACTGGCAGCCGCCCGACCCGACGAAGCAGGAGAAGCCCGGCCGCCGCCGCGAGAAGCGCCTGCCGACCACGCGCCGCGGCGTGCTGCTGCGCGGGCTCGCGCGGCTGGCCGTGCTGCTCGCGGGCGTTTCCGGCGCGGTCGCCCTGATCGCCTGGCTCGTCGCGCGGCACGGCAACCGCTCGTTCGAGCACGTGCTGCCGACGGCCTTCTACTTCGCGGCGGCAGGCGTGGGCATCGTCGCGGTGCTGGGCGGCACCGGGGCCGGCCGCGGTTACCGCTACGGCGGTTACGGCGGCGACGTGGCCACGCCGCGCCAGACCGCCGTCAACACGTCGTTCTTCTTCGGCCTGCTGGCGGTGTTCCTGTTCGGCGTCGGCCTGGCGCTCGACTACCTCCTCTAGGAGGCGCGGGTCTCGAGCCGCTGCTGCCGGCGCTCGGCGTCCTCGAGCCAGCCCAGGCCGAGGACGACGAAGATCGCGGCGCCGACAAACATCATCTCCAGCAGCATCACGCCGCCGCCCGCGTGCTGGTCGCCGAGCGGCGAGAGGCCCCACGTGCGCGGGGCGTCGACGTACGGGTCGTAGTACGCGCGGTCGCTCCAGAGGAAGACGTTGGCGAGCGCCATGCCGGCGACCCAGGCGAAGGCGAGTGCGCCGAGCTGCGCGCCGCGGCCGAACCACCGCGGGCCGGGGAGCAACCCGAGCACCGCCGTCCAGAGCAGCAGGCCACCTGCGAAGAAGCACGCGTGCTGGAGCGCGTGCACTGCGTCGTGCTCGAGGGCGGCGTCGTAGAGTCGCGGCAGGTGCCAGAGCCAGAGGTTGGCGGCCCAGAGCGGCAGCGCGACGAGCGGGTGCGTGAGCACGCGGCCCCGCTGGACGACGCGGAAGGCGAGCAGGGGGCGGAGCAGCGGTCCGGACAACCCGAGCACGATCAGCAGCGGGGCGATGTCGCCGAGCATCAGGTGCTGGACCATGTGCACCGAGAACAGCCGCTCCTCGCCGATCGCGTCGATTGGCGAGACCAGCGCGAGGAAGATCACGAGAAGCCCGGCGGCGTAGCTGAGGGCCTTGACGGGAGGAACCGGCCGCCCGCGGCTGCGCAGCGTCCAAGCTCGCCGCGCGTACAGGGCCGCCGCGACCGCGATGGGGACGAGTTGCGCGGGCTCGAAACTCCAGCCCATCGCCCGAGGGTACTGCGTTTCACCGGCCCGTCATTTCGGAACGAAAAGGTCGTGGTGCCACGATGAGGGGCGTACCGGGCGGGAGGCTCACGCCGTGCGTCCTCGCACCCGCCGTCCTCCTGCTCGCCGGCTGCGGCAGCAACCAGAACGCGCTCGCGCCGAAGAGCCATCAGGCAAAGGACATCGCGAGCCTCTTCTGGTGGATGATGGCCGGCGCCTGGGTCGGGCTGGCCGTCGTCGTCGGGTTGCTGCTGCTCTCGTGGAAGCGCGCCGGCCGCCGAGGCGTCGGCGACGACACCGAGGGCGACAAGCCGGGCGAGAAAGTCGGGTGGTACGTCGTGATCGGCGGCGGGATCGTCGTCCCAATCGTCCTGCTGGTGGTGCTCTTCGCGGTCTCGAACCTGTTCGTGATTCGCACGACGCAGGCCCCCGCTGCGGGCTCGACGAGGCTGACCGTGCTCGTGATCGGCCATCAGTGGTGGTGGGAGATCCGCTATCCCGGCAGCGACGCGGTCACGGCGAACGAGATCCACATCCCCGTGCGAACGCCCGTGCGGGTCGAGGTGCGTACCGACGACGTGATCCACAGCTTCTGGGTGCCACAGCTCAACCGCAAGATCGACACGCTGCCGGGCGAGACGAACGCGATCGAGCTCTACGCCGACGCGGCCGGCCGCTACCGCGGCGAGTGCGCCGAGTTCTGTGGCCTCCAGCACGCGCACATGGGGCTGTACGTGTTCGCCGAGCC
>JBIOZO010000157.1:0-13848 GCA_044871215.1 Gaiellaceae bacterium
GAGCGGCTCGACCGGGCCGAGCGCTGGTTCGACCGGCACGACCGCTGGGCCGTCCTGCTCGGCCGGATCACGCCGGTCGTGCGCTCGTTCGTCTCGATCCCGGCCGGCGTCTTCGAGATGCCGTTCTGGCCGTATCTCTGGCTCACGGCGATCGGCTCGGCCATCTGGGCGTTCGCGCTTGCGGGGATCGGGTACGCCTTCGGGAGCAACTACGAGCGCTTCCATCACGCCTTCGACCTCGTGCTCGTGGCAGGAGCCGCGCTGCTCGTGCTGTACCTGGTAGTTCGGGGAGCCTCATCTAGACTCAAATCCCGTGCCTGACGCCAATACCCCACTCGTCGACGTCAAGGCCCAGTACGAGCGGCTGATTCCGCAGATCACCGAGCGGATGGCGGGCGTGCTCGACTCGGGCACCTTCATCCTGGGCCCGAACGTGAAGGCGTTCGAGGCCGAGGCCGCCGAGCAGCTCGGCGTCCCGCGCACGATCGGCGTGGCGAACGGCACCGATGCGCTCGTGCTGGCGCTCGACGCCATGGGGATCGGCCCGGGCGACGAGGTGATCTGCCCGTCGTTCACCTTCTACGCGACGGCGGAGTCGATCGCGCGCCGCGGCGCCACGCCCGTCTTCGCGGACATCGACCCGACGACGCTGAACCTCGACCCCGAGGACGTCGCGGCGCGCGTCACCGATCAGACCAGGGCGATCATGCCGGTGCACCTCTTCGGCCGCGTGATGCCGCTCGATGGTCTCGAGGGGCTCGGGATCCCGATCGTCGAGGACGCAGCGCAGGCCTACGGCGCGAAGGGCGTCGCCAGGGTCGGCGCGCTCTCGACCTTCAGCTTCTTTCCGACCAAGAATTTGTTCGCGCTCGGCGACGGCGGGCTCGTGGCCGCCAACGACGAGGAGCTCGCCGACCGCGTCACGGTGCTGCGCTTCCACGGCTCGCGCGACAAGAAGGACTTCGAGGCGGTGGGCTACAACTCGCGCCTCGACGAGCTGCAGGCTGCGGTGCTGCGCCTGTTCCTCGGCGAGATCGGCGGCTGGAACGACGCGCGCCGCGAGGCCGCCGCGCGCTACCAGGAGCTCGGCCTCGGGGAGCTCTGCGAGCTGCCCGCCGACGAGCCGGGCCACGTCTACCACATGTACGTCGTCCGCTCGCCCGACCGCGATCGCTTCCGCGAGGCGCTGAGTGCCGCCGGGATCGGCAACGCCTCGTACTACGTCACGCCGCTGCACCTTCAGCCCGCCCTGCGCTACCTCGGCTGGCAGGCCGGCTCGCTGCCGGAGACGGAGAAGGCGGCCGCCGAGAACATCGCCCTGCCGATGTGGGCCGGCATCCCGGCCGAGACGCAGGAGCGGGTGGTGAGCGTGATCCGCGAGGCCGCCGCGGTGCGCGCGTGATCCCGGTCAACAGGCATCGCATCTGGCAGGTGGTCGCCGACGCCTGCCTGATTGCCCTCGCGTGGTGGCTCGCGTTCGAGCTGCGCTTCGACCAGGGCGTCCCGGTCTACTACGACACGCTCTTCCAGCGGACGATCCTGATCGTCGTCGCTGTCCAGCTCGTCGTCTTCGTGCTCTTCCGCTTCTACGACCGCTGGTGGCGCTACGTCTCGGTGCGCGACATGTGGTCGGCGCTGCGCGGCGTCACCGCCGCCGTGGTCGCCTCGAGCCTGATCGTCTACTTCTTCTCGCCCGTCGCCCAGGTGCGCTTGCCACGTTCGGTGGCGATCATGGACTGGCTCCTGCTGCTCGCGTTCATCGCGGGCAGCCGGCTGCTGGCGCGCAGCGTGATCGAGCGGCCGGGCACCGGGCTGGTCGCCCGCGGCAAGGAGGTGCTGGTCGTCGGCGCCGGCGACGCCGGCCAGCTCGTGATCCGCGAGATGCAGCGCAACCGCCAGCTCGGCTACACGCCGATCGGGCTGATCGACGACGACGCGCGCAAGAAGAACCTCCGCATCCATGGCGTCCGCGTGCTCGGGACGACCGACGACCTGCGCCACATCCTGCGCGACAACCGCCCCGACGAGGTGATCCTCGCGATCCCGTCGGCCTCGGGCGAGATGCGCCAGCGCATCGTCAACGTCACGCGCGAGGGCAACGTCCCGGTGAAGACGCTTCCGGGCCTCTACGAGCTCATCGCAGACGACAGCAACCTCGCCACGCAGCTGCGCCCGGTGCAGGTCGAGGACGTGCTCGGCCGCGAGCCGGTGGAGGTCGACCTCGAGAGCACGGCCGCGTACGTCAAGGACGAGACCGTCCTGGTCACGGGCGCCGGCGGCTCGATCGGCTCGGAGCTCTGCCGCCAGATCGCGCGCGTCGGCCCGCAGCGCCTGATCCTGGTCGACCAGGGCGAGACGGCGCTCTTCGAGATCGAGCGCGAGCTCGTCGACGAGCGCGGCTTTGCGGCCGCGATCCCGGTGCTCGCCGACTGCAAGAGCCGCACGAAGATGCACCAGGTCTTCGAGCGCTACCAGCCGGGCGTCGTCTTCCACGCAGCGGCCTACAAGCACGTGCCGCTGATGGAGGCGAACCCACTCGAGTCCGTGCGCAACAACGCGCTCGCGACGCGCGTCCTCGCCGAGGCCGCCGCCGAGCACGGCACCAAGCGCTTCGTCCTGATCTCGACCGACAAGGCCGTCAGCCCGAAGACTGTGATGGGCCAGTCGAAGGCGCTCTGCGAGTGGATCGTCGAGGCCTACGGGGCTCGCGAGGACGTGGCCACGCGCTACGTCGCGGTTCGCTTCGGCAACGTGCTCGGCTCGTCGGGCAGCGTGATCCCGATCTTCCGCCGCCAGATCGCCAAGGGCGGGCCGGTGACCGTCACGCACCCGGAGATGACGCGCTACTTCATGACGATCCCGGAGGCGGCCTCGCTGGTCGTCCAGGCCGGCGCGATCGGCGGGCGCGGCGACGTCTTCGTGCTCGACATGGGCGAGCCGGTACGGATCCTCGACCTGGCGACGCAGATGATCCGTCTGTCGGGCAAGGACCCGGAGCGGGACATCGACATCGAGATCGTCGGCTCGCGGCCCGGCGAGAAGCTGCACGAGGAGCTCTGGGGCGCGGGCGAGGTCGCGGAGCCCACGCAGCACCCGAAGATCATGCGCGTCCGGGGCCCGATCGTCGACGCGGTGTGGCTGCAGGACGAGCTCGCCGAGCTCGAGCGGCTGGTGTGCGAGGGCGAGACGCTGGAGACGGTCTCGCGGCTGGCGACGATGATGCGCGCGCCGCGGCTCGTCGGTGCACAACAAGACACGGTTTCGAGGCAGACGCTGAGCTAGAGCCGTCCACCCGCGCGGCTACGGTGGCGCGGTGGAGATCCTGGACGGCCTGAACCCTGAGCAGCGCCGCGCCGCTGAGGCGACGCGCGGGCCGGTCTGCATCCTCGCAGGCGCGGGCTCCGGCAAAACGACGACGATCACGCGGCGGATCGCGTGGCAGGTTGCGTCCGGCGCCGTGCGCTCGGATCAGATCCTCGCCGTCACCTTCACGGACAAGGCGGCGGGCGAGATGCGCGCGCGCCTCGCGCGGCTCGGCGTGGAGGGCGTCGAGGCGCGGACGTTCCATTCGGCGGCCCTCGCCCAGCTGCGCCGCGCGCGTGGTGAAGGCCCGGGGCGGATCCTCTCGACCAAGGCGCTGCTCCTGCGCCAGATCGCGAACACGCTGCCGCCGCCGTACCGCTTTCGACCGGCCGGCGACCTCGCGACCGAGGTCGAGTGGGCCAAGAACCGGCGCCTGACCCCGCACACCTACCGCGAGGGTTTGCGGGGGCACGAGCCGCCGATCCCCGAAGACCTGATGGCGGGCGTCTTCCGCGAGTACGAGCGGCGCAAGGAAGCCTCCGGCGCGATCGACTTCGAGGACCTGCTCGAGCTGACGGTGCGCCTGTACGAGGAGGACGAGCACGCCCTTGCGGCGCTCCGAGAGCGGTACGCCGCCTTCACGGTCGACGAGTACCAGGACGTGAACCTGCTGCAGCAGTCGCTCCTCGAGCTCTGGCTCGGGCCGCGCGACGACCTCTGCGCGGTCGGCGACGACTACCAGTCGATCTACGGCTTTACCGGCGCCTCGCCGGAGTGGCTCCTCGGGCTCGCGACGCGGTTCCCGCAGGCGACGGTCGTCCGGCTGGAGGAGAACTACCGCTCCTCGCCCGAGGTGCTCGAGCTCGCAAATCGGCTCGTGCCGAGGCTCGGCGGCGCCGAGAAGACGCTGCGTCCCACACGGCCAGGGGGGCCGGAGCCGGAGCTGCGCGGCTTCGAGTCGCCCGAGGCCGAGGGCGCGTTCGTGCTCGAGCGCGTGTCCGCGTTACACGCCGACGGCGTGCCGTACGAGGAGATGGCGGTGCTGATGCGGCTGAACGCGCGCTCGGTCGATTTCGAGGAGCTGTTCGCCGATGCGCAGATCCCTTTCCAGGGCGCTGCGCTGCTCGCCCGTGACGGCGCGCGGCAGTTGTTGAAGGGCTTGCGTGGCGCCGGGTTCGGGTCGCTGTCGCAGGAGGTCCGGCGCGTGGCAATACAGCAGGGTCTGGTCGACCCGGTGCCGGACAAGGTCGGGGAGCGCGAGCTCGTTCGGCAGGCCGACCTCGCGCGGCTCTGCAAGCTTGCCGAGGAGTTCGACGACGGCGCGAAGACCGTCGAGCAGTGGGTCGAGTGGCTGAAGGGACGGTTCGCCCACGGTGCGCAGGGCGGCGTGCACCTCTTGACGCTCCACCGCGCGAAGGGGCTCGAGTTCGACGCGGTCTTCTTGCCGCGGGTGGAAGAGAAGGAGCTGCCGTGCAAGGCGGCGATGCGGGTGCCGGAGCAGATCGCCGAGGAGCGCCGGCTGCTCTACGTCGGGATCACGCGCGCGCGGAGGCACCTGGCCCTGACGTGGGCGGGCAAGCCGAGCCGCTTCCTGGCCGAGCTGGGCATCCAAGCCGCGCCACCGGCTGCCGCCCGCAAGGCGCGGGCGGAAGAGCCCGACGACCCGACGTACGTTGCGCTGAAGAAGTGGCGCCTCGAGAAGTCGAAGGCGGAGGAGATCCCGGCGTACGTCGTCTTCCACAACTCGACGCTGGCCGAAATCGCGGAGCGCCGGCCGACGACGATCGCGGAGCTCGCCTCTGTGCCGGGCGTCGGCCCGGCGAAGCTCGAGCGCTACGGCCGCGACCTGCTAGACGCGCTCGCGAGCTGACAACAGCAGATCGAGCATCAGCGCGGGGTCGCGGCGCTCGCGGTCGCGCTCGCCGTGGCGCTTGCGCAGGTCGAGCGCGCGCGGGTCGGAGAGCGGGATCAAGCGCCCCTCGCGGATCAGCCACTCGTCCACCCCGCCGAGGCGCCCGCCGTAGGTCGTGTAGACGGGCGTGCCGAGCGCGACCGCCTCTCGGTTCATCGTGCCGCCGGCCGAGACGACGAGGTCGGCGAACGCGATCAGGCTCTGCGCGTCCACCGCCCGCTCGGGCACCTGGATCGACGGTAGCCCGAGCCCCTGGACGTACGCGCGCTGCTCTTCGGTGCGTGGGATCACGATCGCGTGCACGTCGTCGTTGCGCCCGAGGTGGTCGAGGACCTGGGGGAAGAGCGGGTTCGAGCGGCGGTGGTAAAGGGAGACGTCCGGCGGCGTGCGGACGACGACGAGCGTCCGCGCCGGGTCGAGCTCGAACGGCTCGAGCGCGGCCCGGTCGGGCTCGAAGTCGGCGAGGTAGTACTCCTCTTTCAGGCCGGGGTACTGGACGAGCTTCGGCGGCCGGGCGCCGTAGCGCTCGAGCCGTTCCGGCGGGATCGCCTCCGGGACGACCACGCGAGTAGCCGCGCGGCAGCCGAGCTGGTGCTGCAGCCACGCGAACTCGTAGTCGAACGTCGTCGCGCTCGGGATCCCCAGCCGGTGCGCGGTCATCGTCAGCTCGTGTGACCCGTGCGCGAGCGCGACGTCGAACTCACGGCCGCGCGCCCAGCCGCGCAGCTCACGCAGCCGCGAGGTGAGCGAGCGGAGCTTGCCGAGTCGCGAGCGGCCGCCATGCCGGCCGAGCACGTCGGCCTCGACCCCGTGCAGCTCCAGCAGCTGCACGGTTTGCGCGTAGTCGCGCGCCGTCACCTCGACGGTGTCGCCGCGTCCGCGCAGGATCGCGATCAGCGGCCGGAAGACCAGCACGTGCGCCGGCGCAGTGATGTCGATCCACACCCTCACAGCCGCTCCACCACTCGAAAGCGGATCGCGCTGATCATCGTCTCGGGCTCGATCGTCCGGTCGAAGAAGCGCTCATGCGCGACGTGCCAGTCCTCGACCGTCTCGAAGCCCTCACCCTCGTCGCGCGCGAACTGGACGTCGATCTCGGCGGCGGGCAGCACCCGCACCTCGGTCACCTCGACCACCGCGCGCTCTGTGCCCGCCGCGTCCACGAGTGCGAAGCGATCGCCCACCTCCGGCGTCGGGTCGTCTTCGAAGGCGCCGTGGAGCCCGGCAGTGGCGGTCTTGTCTCCGGCGAGCACGGCCTCGACGAGCTGGTCGCGCAGCTCGGTGCCGGGCCAGCCGAGCCCGAAGTCCGGTAGCCCGCTCAGCGGACGATCGCCTCGAGCGGCCGCTCGTCGCGCAGCGCCTGCGGCTCGCGCTCGACGTGGCGCTTGTGCCAGAGCGTGAAGGCGAGCAGTCCCCAGAGCTGGCGCGAGAGGTCCTCCTCGCCGGTGACGTGGCGGTCGATCAGCGCCGTGACCGCTTCGGGCTGGAAGAACCCCTGACGCCGAATGGTGTCCGCGCTCAAAGTCTCGCGGGCGAAAGGCTCGAGCTCGCCGCGCAGCCACGCTGCAGCCGGGATCGAGAAGCCGCGTTTCTTGCCGCGCACGATCCGGCTCGGGACGAGCGGCGCGACGGCTTTCCGCAGCAGCACCTTCTTGCGCAGGCCGCGCACGCGGTGCTTGGCCGGCAGCGCCAGGGCGAAGTTCGTCACGACCGGGTCCAGGAACGGCACCCGCGCTTCGAGCGAATGCGCCATCGACGCCCGGTCTGTCTTCACGAGCAGGTCGTCGACGAGGTAAATCCCGAGGTCGACGTCCTGCAGCCGAGCGAGCTCGTCCGCGCCTTCGGTCTCGGCGTAGCGCTCGCGGTAGAGCTCGACCGGGTCGAAGTCGTGGCGCCGGCCGGTCAGCTCCGCTCGTGCGTCGGGCGAAAAGATCTCCTTCCAGGCGTGGTGGCGCTCGAGCGGTGGCAGGTGCGCACCGCGCACGAACCGCTTCGCCTTGTAGTCGAAGCTCGCGCGCGCGGTCGAGGTGGGCAGCCGTTCGACGAGCGGCCGCGCACGCGCTGCGAGCCCGCCCGCGCGAGCGGCGAGCAGGTCGGCGACGTAGGTGTAGGAGCCGCCGAAGAGCTCGTCGCCACCTTCGCCCGAGAGCGCGACCTTCACGTCCTCCGCCGCCAGCTGCGAGACCAGGTAGGTCGGCAGCGCGGAAGAGTCCGCGAACGGCTCGTCGAAAGCGTCGGCCAGCGCGGGGAGGAGCAGCGCGGCGTCGGGCCGCAGCACCAGCTCGCGGTGGCGCGTCCCGTAGCGCTCGGCGACGAGGCGTGCGTCCGAGAGCTCGTTGAAGGAGCGCTCCTCGAAGCCGATCGAGAACGTCCGCACCGGCTCGGCGCTCTCCTCCGAGGCGAGCGCGGCCAGAGCCGACGAGTCGATCCCGCCAGAGAGCAGCACGCCGACCGGGACGTCGGCCAGCAGGTGGGCGCGCACAGAGTCGCGCAGGCGCGACCTCAGCTCCTCGATGAGCTCCGCCTCGTCGTCGTCGCGCAGCTCCTCGAGCGGGACCGGCGCCGGCCGCGCATAGCGTTCGATGCGAACGGTGCCGTCCTCCCAGACGAGCACGTGGCCGGGCGGCAGCTTCCGCGCCTCGCGGAAGATCGTCAGCGGCCCCGGGATCGAGTTGAAGGCGAGGAACGCCTCGAGCGCGTCGAGATCGATCTCGCCGCGCGGCAGCGAGCGCAGCTCGGACGCGAACTCGAGCCCGTCAGCGTCGGCGCGGTAGTAGAGCGGCTTGATCCCGTAGCGGTCGCGCGCGAGCACGAGCCGTCGCCGCGTGGAGTCCCAGAGCGCGACCGCGAACATCCCGCGCAGCCGCCGTGCGAAGGCCGGCCCTTCCTGCTCGTACAGGTGGACGAGCACCTCCGTATCGCCGTGCGTGCGAAAGCTGTGGCCTGCGCGCTCGAGCTCGGCGCGGAGCTCGGGATAGTTGTAGAGCTCCCCGTTCTGGACGACGTGGACCGTGCCGTCCTCGTTAGCGATCGGCTGGTCGCCGGTCTCGAGGTCGATGATCGCGAGCCGGCGCGCGGCGAGTGCGCATGGCCCTTCGACAAACGCGCCGTCGCTGTCGGGCCCGCGGTGCAGCAGTTTGGTGCTCATCCGCGCGAGCCGGTCGGGGTCGGCGGGCCCGCTCGCCGAGACGATTCCGCAGATCCCGCACATCGCGCCGAGTCTAGTCGGCGCTCTTGAAGATGCTCCGAAGCGTCTGGCCGGCGATGCGGAAGGCGGTCGAGGCGAGCGTCCGGAGGTAGAGCGGCACCGAGCGGTCGGCGATCCACTCGAGGTCGTGGGCGAGCTTCTCGGCCATCGAGGTCTCGTAGCCGCGCCGCACCTGGGCGAAGCCGGTGAGCCCGGGGCGGACGACGAGCCGCTGCCAGTACGCCGGCAGCTCGGCCGCGAGCTGCTCGAAGAAGCGCGGCCGGATCGGGCGGGGCCCAACGAGGCTCATGTCACCGCGGAGCACGTTCCAGAGCTGCGGCAGCTCGTCGAGCTGGGCGGCCCGCAGGCGCCGGCCGAGGCGCGTCGTCTCGGCACGCGTGCGACGGACGAGCTCGTCGCCGAGATAGGGCCCGAGCCGCTCCTCGGCGCCGCGCCGCAGCGTGCGGAACTTGAGCATCTGGAAGATCCGCCCGTCGCGGCCGACCCGCTCGCCGCGGTACAGCAGCGGCCGGCCGCTCGTCAGGAGCATCGCCAGTGCGATGAGACCGATCAGCGGAGACGCGACGAGCAGGAAGAAGCCGGACAGCAGGACGTCGAGCGCGCGCAGCTCGAGGTCGACGCGCCGTTTCGGCGATCCGCTGACGAGAGTCGAGAAGCGCTCGACGAACGAGTCGCTCGGCCTCGGCTGGGGAGCGGCCACGAGAGGGATGCTAGAGCGTTCGCCGCGGCGCGCGAATTTCCTAAATTCCACCCGCCGGTGGGGCACCCCTAACCCACCACCCAGCCGCAATCGTATTCGGGAAATTCACGCAGAAGTGTCACGGCTTCGTGTCGGAAGCGTGTCTTGCTGAGATAAGGTTCGCTTATGGACACACGCCAGCTCCGTGCGTTTTGCGCCGTCGTCGAGCTGAAGAGCTTCTCGCAGGCAGCCGAGCGGCTCGGTGTCACGCAGCCGGCCGTCAGCCTCCAGGTTCGCTCGCTCGAGAAGCGTCTCGACCGGCGGCTACTCGACCGCTCCGGCCGCCGCGTCGAGCCGACCGAGGCAGGCCTCGCGCTCTACCGCGGCGCCCAGCGGATGCTGCAGCTTGAGCAGCAGCTCGTCGAGGAGCTCGCCGAGGGCGAGGCCGGCGAGCTCGGCGGCACGCTCGCGGTCGGCGCATCGACCGGCCCGGGCAGCACCGTCGTCCCCGTCCTGCTCTGCGAGTTTCAGCGTGAGCACCCGGGCGTGGCGGTCTCACTCTCGATCTCCGACACCCAGAGCGTGGTCGAGCGCGTCGCGGAGCGGGAGCTCGAGCTCGGCGTCGTCGGCGCAGCCCGTCGCCACCGCGGCGTCGCGTTCGAGCCGCTCTTCCGCGACGAGGTCGTCCTCGCCGTACCGCCGGGTCACCGCTTCGCGGGCCAGACGGTCACCCTCGACCAGCTGCGCGAGGAGCCGCTCATCGTCATGCAGGAAGGTGCGGGCGTCCGGCAGGTGATCGAAGACGAGCTGCGCGGCGCCGGCACCCGGCTACGCGAGCTGGAGCCGCGACTCGAGCTCGGCCTGCAGGAGTCGGTCAAGGCCGCCGTCGTCGCCGGGTTCGGCGTCACCTTCATCTCGCGGGCCGGGATCGAGGCCGACCTGGCCGCGGGCACGCTCGCGACGGCCCGCGTCAGGGGGCTCGACCCCGCACGTGAGATCTCGCTCGTTCGCTCCGCCGGCCGCTCGCCCACCCGTGCGGCCGAGGAGTTCGTGGCCTTCGCGCGCGAGCGCCTGTGATCGTCCGCTGGGGGCTCAACGAGCTCGACCGGTTGCTCGCCGAGCTCGGGATCGAGCGACCCTTCATCGTCGCGAGCGAGCGATGGGCGGAATTGCCGCTCCCCGGAACCGGGCGCTGGACCGAGGTACCGACTGACCGCATCGCCGAGGTGACGGCGGCCGCGAAAGGGGCGGATGGCTTGCTCGCGGTCGGCGGCGGCAGCGCGATCGACCTCGCGAAGGCCGTCTCCGCCGAGACCGGCCTACCGCTGGTCTCCGTCCCGACGACCTACTCCGGGTCGGAGTGGACGGGCTTCTTCGGCGTTCGCGACCCCGACCGGCGGATGAAGGGCGGCGGCGCGGGCGCGCACCTGGCCGCCATCGTCTACGAGCCGCAGTTGACGCTGGACCTGCCGCCCGACCAGAGCGGCGGCACGGCCCTGAACGCCCTCGCGCACTGTGCGGAGGCGCTCTACGTCGCTGGCCACAACCCCGAGGGGGATCGCGAGGCTCTGACCGGGGCGAAGCTGATCGACGAGGCGCTGCCGCAGGTGCTCGCGGACGGGCACGATCTCGACGCCCGCACCCGGTTGCTGCAGGGAGCACAGCACGCCGGGGCCGCGCTCGGCTCGGCGGGCCTGGCGCTCGGCCACGCTATGGCCCAGGCGCTTGGCGGGCGCTACGGGATCGCGCACGGCGCGGCGAACGCCCTTTGCCTCCCGCCGGCGTTGCGGTTCAACGAGCCGGCCGCACCCGCGGCGATCGCTCGCTTCGCTGAGGCGCTCGAGACAGACGACCCGGCGGCGCGCGTGGAGGAGCTTGCCCGCGCCTCGGGCTTCACGCGGCTCCGCGAGCTCGGGGTGCCCGCGGACGAGCTCGACGACGTCGCCGAGGCCGTCGTGCAGCGCGCTGGGGCCCGGGCGAACCCGCGCCAGGCGAGCCCAGCCGAGGTCGCCGAGCTCCTCCGCTCGATCTGGTGAGGCTTGTCGTTGCAGCCGCGCGGCGCCGCGGCATACGATTGGCGCCATGCTGCTGAGCGAGGTGGGGTACGCGCGGCCGGCGACGCTCGAGCAGGCACTGGGGGTTCTGGCGGACTACCCAGGTGCCCGCGCACTCGCCGGCGGCCAGACGCTGCTCAACGTCATGAAGGCGCGCGCGGCGGCGCCCGACGTGCTGGTCGACCTCGCCGGCGTGCCCGAGCTGAAGGGGATCGAGCTCGGCTCCGACGGCACGCTCGAGCTGGGCGCGATGGTCACCTACACCGAGCTGATCGCCTCGGCCGAGGCACGAGCCCGTCCGATCCTGGGCGAGGTCTGCGCCCAGATTGCCGACGTGCAGGTTCGCAATCGCGGCACGATCGGCGGCAACGTCTGCTCGAGCGACCCGACCAACCATCTGCCGCCGCTGTTCGTGGCGCTGGGCGCCGACTTCACGGTTGCGGGCCCGAACGGCGAGCGGATCGTGCCCGCGAAGGACTTCTTCCTCGGCGTCTACATGACCGCCGCGGGGCCCGGCGAGCTCCTAACCAAGATCACCGTGCCGCCCGGCCGAAGCGACGGTTTCGCCTCCGTCGCGATCGGGGCGGATGGGACGTGCATCGTCAACGCGGCTGCCTCGGTGAACGGCGGTGTGCGTGTCGCTCTTGGCTGCGTCGACGCGACGCCCGTCCTGGTCGAGGCTCCCGACTCCGACTCGATTCGGGACGCCGTGCGCGACTCCGCGATCGACCCGCCCTCCGACGTGCACGCTTCCGCCGACTACCGCCGCCACCTCGCCGCGGTGGTCGCCGCTCGTGCGGTCGAGCAGGCGGGAGGCCGCAGCTGATGGACGTCGTCACCTCGCAGACCGTCAGCGTCGAGGTGAACGGCACGACCTACGAGCGCGAGGTCGAGTCGCGCCGGCTGCTGATCCACTTTCTGCGCGACGACCTCGACCTGACCGGATCGCACGTCGGCTGCGACACCGGCAACTGCGGGGCGTGCAGCGTGATCCTCGACGGCACGCTCGTGAAGAGCTGCATGGTGCTCGCGGTACAGGCCGACGGCGCGAGGATCGAGACGGTCGAGGGCCTCGCCCAGGAGGACGAGCTCAGCCCGCTGCAACAGGCGTTCAGCGACCACCACGGCCTTCAGTGCGGCTACTGCACGCCCGGAATGCTGATGAGCGCGACCGCCCTCCTACGCCAGAACTCGAGCCCCAGCGACGAGGAGATCGCGAAGGCGATCCAGGGCAACATCTGCCGCTGCACGGGTTACTGGAACATCTTCAAGGCGGTCAAGGCCGCGTCGGGGCAGGAGGTGGGCGAGTGAGCGAGACCACGGTCGCGGAGCCGATCGTCGTCGAGCAGGAGGAGACGAAGACCGGCTACGCCGGCACGAACGTGCCGCGCAAGGAGGACAAGCGCCTCGTCCAAGGCGAGGGCGTCTTCTTCGACGACGTCAAGCGCCACAACATGGGCTACGTCCACTTCGTCCGCTCGCCGTACGCTCACGCCAAGATCCGCTCGGTCGACGTCTCGAAGGCGCTCGAGCACCCCGGCGTGCTCGGGACCCTGACCGGCGACGAGGTCGCGCTTCTGACCGATCCGTTCTTCCAGATCTCCTCGCCGCCCGGCGCCCACCTGAAGGACTTCTGCCTCGCCGTCGGCAAGGCCCGCTTCGTGGGCGAGCCGGTTGCCGCGGTCGTGGCCACGACGCGCGAGACCGCGCGCGACGCCTCCGAGCTCGTCGAGGTCGACTACGAGCCGCTGCCCGCTCTGACGGACGCGCGCGAGGCGCTCGCCGAGAGCGCGCCCACCCTGCACGACGAGGCGGGGACGAACCTCACCTGGGAGGGCGTCTACGAGTGGGGTGACCTCGACGGGGCGTTCGCCGAGGCCGACCGAGTGCTGAAGATCTCCGAGCTGCACTTCGACCGCTTCAACTCGACGCCGCTCGAGTGCAACGGCGCGCTCGTCGAGTTCAACAAGGGCACCGGCCAGTGGACGATCATCACGAACAACCAGTTCCCCGGCTTCGCCGCGATCATGATGGGCCCGGCCATGAGGGTCGGGCTGGACAAGCTCCGCTTCGTCACGCAGGACATCGGCGGCGGCTTCGGCAACAAGATCACCTCGCACCCGCAGCTCGTCGCCTGCTGTCTGCTCGCCCGCAAGCTGAACCGGCCGGTGCAGTGGACCGAGTGGCGCACCGACTTCCACCTCTCGATGTCGCACGGCAACGAGCGCTGGTTCCAGGACACCGAGGTGGCGGTGAAGGAGGACGGCACGCTGCTCGGCTTCCGGACGACCGCGCTCGACGACGCCGGCGCGTGGCTGCGCTACGAGCCCCTCGGCGGCGTGATCTGGGCGCAGGTCACGCCGGGGATGTACCGCTGGCGCAACATCCGGCTCGACTTCAAGCAGGTCGTGACGAACAAGGCGCCCGTCTCGCCGAACCGCGGCTACTCGCGCATGCAGCACCTGTGGTTCACCGAGCGCGTGATCGACATCGTCGCGCACGAGCTCGGCCTCGATCCCGTCGAGGTGCGCAAGCGCAACTACATCAAGGCCGAGGAGATGCCCTACGAGACGCCCAACGGCTGCATCTACGACTCCGGCGACTACGCGAAGATGCTCGACACCGCGCTCGACCTGATCGGCTACGGCGAGCTGGAGTCGAAGCGGGCCGACGCGGAGTCGCGCGGCAAGCT
>JBIOZO010000158.1:0-2004 GCA_044871215.1 Gaiellaceae bacterium
GGTCCTCCGGTGCCGAGCGTCGTGTACTTCGAGAGGAGCACGCCCTCGTGCAGATTCACCGCAGGCGCTCCTCGATGAGCGGCAGCGCGGAATCCACGTCGCCGGCGCCGACGGTCAGCACGAGATCGCCTGGGCGGGCAAGCGAAGCGACAAGCCCAGCGGCGTCCGGGAGCGCGGGCGCCCAGCCCACCCGCATGCCCGGCCGCACCTCGGCAAGCCGGTCGACGACGAGCTTGCCGCTCACCTCCAGGATCGGCTCCTCTCGGGCGGGATAGATCTCCGTCACGCACGCGATGTCGGCGGCTGCGAGTGCGGCGGCCAGCTCGTCCACGAGGTGTAGCGTCCTCGAGTAGAGGTGGGGCTGAAAGAGCGCGAGGACGCGGCCGCCGCTCGCGAGCTCGCGCGCGGTCGCAAGCGTCGCGGCGATCTCGGCCGGATGGTGGCCGTAATCGTCGTAGAGCCGCACGCCGTTCACCTCTGCGGCGAGCTCGAAGCGCCGGTGCGCGCCGGTGAACTTCGCCAGCACCGGCTCCGCGTCGGAACGCGGCACGTCGACGGCTTCGAGGGCTGCCAGCGCCGCGGCCGCGTTCAGCCTGTTGTGCTCGCCGGGCACGGCCAGCTCGAAGTCGACGGGGTCGAGGTCGCCGGCACGGATGACCGTCTCGATCGCGTCGGCCCAGCGCTCGAACGCCTCCTCGAGCTCGGCTTCCGAGCCGAACGTCGCGTGGTGGTCGAGCTCGACGTTCGTGATGACGGCCACGGTAGCGGGGAGCGTGAACACGCTTCGATCCGATTCGTCCCCCTCCACGACGAGCCAGCCGCTGCCGGCGCGCGCGTTGCCTCCGAGCTGCGGAATCTCGCCGCCGATGAGAAAGGACGGATCGCGGCCGAGCCGGTCGAGGACGAAGGCGATCATCGCGGTGGTCGTCGTCTTGCCGTGCGCGCCGGCCACGACGATCGAGTCGGCCAGGCCGACGAGCTCGGACAGGAGCTCCGCACGGCTCGCTCCGTCCACGCGCCCGGCGAATGCAGTCGAGACGTAGGCCTCGGCGTCGGGCGGCGCGGTCGGCGGCCCGTTCGAGATGTCGACCGGTATTCCCGCGGCGCGCACGCCTTCGAGGTAAGGGGTCTCGCGCCGGTCCCAGCCGCTCACCTCGGCGCCCCACGACTTCGCCAGGATGGCGTAGCCGCTCATCCCGGCACCGCCGATTCCGGCGAGCCAGAGCTTCCGGCCGCTAAGAGGCAAGACGCAGGAGCTCCCTCGCGATGTCGTCGGCGGCCTCCGGGCGCGCGAGAGACTTCATCGCGGCGGCCATCTCCTCCAGGCGCGCAGGGTCGGCGAGCAGCTCGTCGACCTGCCGGCGCAGGTCGAGCTCTGCTTCGGGCACGACCACCGCTCCCCCACCCCGCTCGAAGTAGCGCGCGTTCTCGGTCTGGTGGTCTGCGGTCGCGTGGGGGTACGGAACGAGCAGCGCAGGTCGGCCCGCGGCGGCGACTTCCCACACCGATCCACCCGAGCGCGCCACGACGAGGTCCGACGCCGAGAGCGCCGCGCCGAAGTCGTCCGTGAAAGGAAGCAGCCGGTAATCGGGCCGGACGCTTCGCCCGGCCAGCTCCGGGTAGTCGCGCTCTCCGGCCAGATGGAGCACAGCCGGGCCCGAGCTGCCGAACGCGTCGATCGCCGCCTCGTTCAACCGCCGGGCGCCCTGGCTCCCGCCGAAAACGAGGAGGACCGGGCTCTCCTCGGGCAGCTCGAACCGGCGGCGAGCCTCTGCCGAGTCCATCGTGAGCGAGCGCGCGGGGATCGGCCTCCCCACGACCTGATACTTCGGGGGCCCGAGGCCGTCGACCGGGAAGGCGAGGAAGACCGACTTCGCGAACGGAGCCGCGAGCCGGTTGGCCAACCCGAAGCGGGCATCGGCTTCGGAAAGAGCGGCGGGGATGCGCATCGTTCCCGCCGCGAGCACCATGGGGCCGGCGACGTAGCCGCCTCCGCCGAGGACG
>JBIOZO010000159.1:0-4151 GCA_044871215.1 Gaiellaceae bacterium
GGCTCGATCTCGTCCGCCTTCTCGACGGCGGCGATCATCTCGCGCCAAGCGTCCACGATCAGCCCGCCGTTGCCGTCCTCCATCACCTCGGGCACCGCGCCGTGCCGCGTCGCGATCACCGGCGTCCCGCACGCCATCGACTCGATCATCACCAGGCCGAACGGTTCGTCCCACTCGATCGGGAAGAGCGTCGCCCGCGCGTTCTGCAGGAGCTCGACCTTGGTCCCGTGGTTGACCTCGCCGAGATACTCGATCCCGTTGCCCAGGTGCGGCTCGACGAACTCCGCGAAGTACTCCTTCTCCTTCTGCTCGCGCACCTTGCCGGCGAGCTTCAGCGGCACCTCGAGCTCCATCGCGACGGCGATCGCGCGGTGCGCGCCCTTCTCGTGGTTCATCCGTCCGAGGAAGAGCAGGTAGTCGCCCTTGTGCGGGTGACACGGGTAGTGCTCGAGGTCGAGCGCGTTCGGGATGTTCGCGACCCAGTTCAGGCCGGGCTTCGGCCGCCGCTGGTTGAGCGAGAGCGAGATCAGGCCGACCTCGGGCGCCACCTGCTGGATCTGCTCGTAGACGGCGCCGGGCTCGCCGCCGAGCGGCCCGTGCACCGTGTGGACGACAGGCGTCTCGACGAGGCCGCCGAGGACGCAGCCGAGGTGGCCGGTGTGGTCGTTGATCACGTCGAAGTCGCCCGCGCGCTCGTAGGCCGAGAGCGTGTGCCGCAGGTCGGGCAGCGTGCGGCCGATCTGGTCGCTCGGCGCGTGCTCGTAGACCCAGGCCAGCTCGGCCCTCGTGCGCGAGTCGCCCGAGGCGAAGAGCGTGACCTCGTGCCCGGCCTCCGCCAGCCCGTCGGCGAGGAGCGAGACGATCCATTCGATCCCGCCGTAGCCCGTCGGCGGAACCGGGAACCAGGGCGGGCTCAGTACAGCGATCCTCATGCTTCGTCAACGGTGACACGCCCGTGCTCGACACGCACGTCCCAGGCGCGGTCGAAGGCGCGGATCCCCGTCAGGCGCAGCGAGCGGCCGGCCCACGACGGCAGCTCCTCGGGCGCGCGCGTGACCAGCTGGCCGCGGCGCCGGTCGGGGTGGAGACCGAGCAGCACCTGCAGAAGCAACACCGGCGTGCCGGCGGCCCACGCCTGCGGGCGCGCGGCGGTCGGATAGGCGATCGGGAACGGCGTCTCGGCGCGCGGCAGGCCGGCGAAGACCTCGGGCAGCTGATAGCCGAAGTACGAGCCGGCGCTCAGCATCCGCCGGACGATCCGCTGCGCCTCGGGCCAGCGGGCGTGCAGGCCGAGCCCGTGCGCGATCAGGGAGTTGTCGTGCGGCCAGACGGTGCCGTTGTGGTACGAGAGAGGGTTGTAGCCCGCGTCGCCGCTCGACATCGTGCGCACGCCCCAGCCCGACCAGAGCTCCGGCCCCATCAGCTGGTCGACGACCGCGTCGATCCGCTCGCTCGGGACGATGCCGCTCCAGAGCAGGTGGCCGATGTTCGAGCAGAGCGAGTCGACCTGTCGCTTCTCGCCGTCGAGGGCGAGCACGTAGTACCCGCCGCGGGCGTCGGTCCAGAAGCGCTCGTTGAAGGCCCGTTTCAGCTCCTCCGCCTCGCGCTCGAGCCGCTCGGCAAGCGGGCGGTCGCGCCAGACCTCGCGGGCGAGCTCGGCCGTGCGCAGCTTCGCGTCGAAGACGTACCCCTGCACCTCGACCGGCGCGATCGGCGTTTTCGCCAGCGTTCCGTCGTGGAAGCGCTGCGAGTCGTGCGAGTCCTTCCACGACTGGTTCTCGAGGCCGCGCGGTGTGCGGCGCTCGTACTCGACGAACCCGTCGCCGTCGCGGTCGCCGAACTCGTCGATCCAGCGCAGCGCCGCCAACGCGGGCTCTTTCAGCTCGCGCACGAAGGCGGCATCGTCGGTCCACCGCCACACCTCCGAGAGGAGCACGAGGAAGAGGGGCGTCGCGTCGACGGTGCCGTAGTAGGTGCGGAACCACTTCTGCGCGGCCTTGCCGGAGCGCAGCTCGTGCACGATCTTGCCCGGCTCGGCGTCGACGTCGGGGTTGTCGTCGCGGGCCTGCAGCTCGGCCAGCACCTCCAGCGCGGTGCGCGCCAGCTCCGGCCCGAAGAGCAGGGTCTGCAGACACGTGATCAGGGTGTCGCGCCCGAAGACCGTCATGAACCACGGCATCCCTGCCGCGGGCATTCGCCCGGTGCGGCCGGCGCCGCGCATCCGCAGCGAGGCGAGGTCGGAGACCGACTGGAAGAACGAGCGGTCGAGCTGGCCCCAGTCCGCGCGCACTTGCGGCACTCGCAGCTGCCAGGCCGCCAGCGACTCGCGCACCCGCGTGAGCTCCTCGCCGAAGCGTCGCTCGGCCGTGCGCGGCGTCACGGAGTCGCCGTCGATCGAGGCGAGGATGTCGAGGCGCAGCTCCCAGCTTTCACGCGGCCCGAGCTCGAGCCGGTACACGACCTTCCGCTCCTCGATCTCGCCCCGTTCCGACAGGATGATCTGGGTTCGCGCGACGCCGCCGCCGTCCGCCTCCTCGAGGATGAACTGGTTGTGCTCCTCCTCGTAGCGGCCTGGCACCGGCTCGGGGAGCGGGTCGGCACGCGACGGGTCGCCGAGCGCGAAGTCGTGGGCCTTGACCGAGAGGATGTCCGCGAAGTCGGTACCGATGTCCAGCGCGAGCTCGAACGACACCGGCTCCATCGACTGGTTCTCGACGATCACGTGGTCCTGCATGCCGTCCCCGACGAAGCGGTGCCGGATGATCGAGAGCGAGTCCTGCGGCAGCCCGCCAGCGAGCGGGTTGCGCAGGAAGAACGCGGCCGAGAAGTACTCGACCTTGCCGGACGAGAGGATGAGCGGAGCGGCGCCGTTGACGGACAGGCAGAGCCGTGAGAGGAAGCGGGTGTCGTCCGCGAAGAGCCCCTGCGCGTGACCGGCGATGTCACCGCGGTCGTCGCAGATGCAGAAGGTCGAGCCTTCGAGGATCGTGAGCGGCATCAGGCGTCGCGATGAATGCGAATGGGCGTCGACTGCGCCAGCGCCTTGACCACGAGCTCGTCGACGTTGACGTGCGGCGGCCGCGTGACCGCGAAGAGCACGCACTCGGCCACGTCCTCGGGCCGCAAGGGCTCGACGTTCGCGTACACCGCTGTGGCCTTCTCCTCGTCGCCGCGGAAGCGCACGCGCGAGAAGTTCGTCTCGACGAGGCCGGGGTCGACCGTCGTCAGGTGGATCGGGCGGCCGAGCAGGTCCTCACGCAGGGCGTAGGTGAAGCCGCGCACGGCGTACTTGGAGGCGATGTAGACGGCAGCGTTGTCATACGGCTGGCGACCGGCGATCGAGCCCATGTTCACGATGTGGCCGCCGTCACGGATGTGCGGCAGGCACAGGCGCGTCATCCGCAGCACGCCGTGCACATTCGTCTCGAGGACGGTCTCCTCGTCGTCCTCGCTGCTCGCGTCGAAGGAGTCCCGGCCGAGGCCGAGGCCTGCGTTGTTGACCAGGATGTCGAGGCCGCCGAGCCGTTCGACCGCGGCGGCGGCGAAGCGTTCGCAGCTGGCCGGGTCGGTCACGTCGAGCTCGAGCGCAACCTCGGTGTCGAGCTCGTCGACGCGACGCGCGCCGCCGGCGACCTTCGCGCCGGCGTCCGCGAGCGTGCGCGCGACGGCAGCCCCGATCCCGCTCGAGGCGCCGGTAACGATCGCGGTCTTGCCCTCGAGCACGCCCACGAACGGACTCTAACGCGACGCGATCGGAAGCTGGCCCTCGCGCGCGCGCGCGGGCGCGTGCTCAACCTGCAGGGTCGAATGGCCCAGCCCGTAGCGCTCGCGCAGCATGGCCGCAAGGTCGGCGCGGATCGCGTGGCAGTCCGCTCCCGGGTCGACGAGCACGTGCGCTGAGACCGACGGGAAGCCGCTGCCGACCGTCCAGACATGGAGGTCGTGCACGCCCGCGACGTGCGGTACGGCGAGCATCGCCTGGCCGATCTCGCTCGGCTCCTCGGGCGCGACCTCGAGCAGGATCCGGGTCGACTCGCGCAGCAGCACGAAGCTCGACCAGAAGATCAGCGCGGCGACGACGAGGCTCGCGACCGGGTCGGCGCGGTTCCAGCCGGTGGACAGCACGATCGCGCCCGCGACGGCCGTACCTA